>QHNB01000194.1 GCA_003217965.1 Verrucomicrobiota bacterium
TGATGGTGGATAAACTGTTGCCGCCTCGCTCTGTCGAGGCGCCCGTTGTTGCTGCCGCGTGCCTGCTCGCGAATACTTTAGGAGTGCCCAGCGGCAAACTAGCCGTAAGATTAGAAAATGACCTGCAAGCGAAGCAGCACTTCGTTGAACTGATCATCTCCGAATTGGGGATGCGCCTCGCGAAAATCCGACCAAGTGTGCACGTAATTCGCCATCACTTTGATGCCGTCGCCATAGATGTAGTAATTCAATCCGCCGGTGATGGAATGAATTCCATCGTTGCCAAATTGCCCTGGATTTAAGGCCTCCCATTTCACGACTGCCTGCAGTTTCTTGGGGATGAGGAAATAGCTGCCTTGGATGTACCAGCCACTCGGCTCGAAATCGGCAAACCCAGGCGCTACGCCAGCCACGGTCCGACCGTCGACATCTTCCTGGAAATATTCCCCGATTAAATCGAACGGACCAATGTTAAGCCACGCATCCAAGCTCCACGCCGTCCTTTCATCCGCGCCGGGGAGCGTAAACGGCGAGAGCGAACCGTCCTTATTGACTAATAGGTTCAAAGTTTGGGAGATATTTGTCCCCTTGTCGTCGCGGCTATTGAGGATGTCAGCGCCAAGCTTCAGACTGGAATCCTGTCCGAGGAATTTGCCTTTGAACGGAAGCAATTCCAACCGGCCCACATACATGAAATTGTTATTGTCGTTGACGGTAGTGTTGCGTCCGTTGCCGTTGAAAATGCCCGCATAGTAAGTCAGCAGGTCCTTCTCCTGTGGCCACAAGTTCGTAAACGGCTTGCCCCAGATCTGCACGCCAATCTGACGCTCGGGTGTGATTGCGCCCGTAGGCAGACTGCGCTCGATCGTGAAGAGCAATTGGTCGGGCGTGATCTGTTCCAAACCGAACGGTGCTTTCCATTGGCCCACTTTGATGTTGGCCTCGGGAATGGCGTGCCAGTTGACGAAAATGTCCGTGGCGGAAAAAGCGGTGCGATTGGATGAAATGCCATCGCTGTTCTCGAAATCGCCTTCGATTTTAAACTCGAATTGTTCAGCAAAATCGCCGGTCAGGTTGATGCGGGCTCGGCGTAGACGGAAGCGATCCTTCAGCGCGGTCAAACCAAAGCGCCCTTCGAATGCGGAGACATCACCGTCTTCGAAATTCACCTGGATATAGCCGCCCAGGGTCAGCTTGTATTCCGAGCCGCCCGGATGGACATCGACTGGCGGTGGCGGGGGAGCGGTAAAGACCGCTTTGCTTTCGTTTCCGGCCACCGCCTTCTGTTCCGGTCCAGAGAACATGGGACGGAACGGACCGCTCTTCGATTTCAGCTCGCGCACTTCTTCTTCCAGCTCGGCGTTGCGTTGTTGCAGTTGACGCACTGCATTTTCCAAATTTTGCAGCCGCTCCGCCTCGGACGGCGGGTCTGCGGCGCTGAGCGGCAGGGAAATGATCGGCGATCCCAAGAGAATCGCCACTGCGAAAACGATGCGAAATTTCACCGTCGAAATTTGTGGTAACGGGTGGTTTGGGCGATTAAGCGCTCCGTGCCCCCAAGAAATAAAGACAAATTCGGAGCAGAAGATTCTTTTTTACCTCACGGTCTTACGCTTTTGTTAGTCTATTTCTGACTAAATCATTTCGTGGATGACGGTCTCCAGCGTATTCCCTTTTGCGCAGCGCAGCCCCCAAGCGAAACGTTTGTGCGCGCCCGCGTTTTTAGCGGCAACCCCGCAGGTATCAACTGCGCCACTTACGATGTCGATGATCGGCTTGTCGCAGACGGCGTTGCCGGTGTTGGTGGTGCGCTCGACGTGGTCGAAGCAGCCGCTGCCGCGGCCTTCTTTTTCGCCGCCGCTTCAGCCGCTTCGGCGAGCTTTGCATCCACCTCCGCTGCTTCCATCGGATGAATCTCGTGATAGTAGCTATTTGACTTCGTCAGCTCGTTTTTGCGCATCAGTAACGCGTCGAAGCGTTCGCGTCGACTCAGCTCAAATACCTTGTCCATCTTAATGGCTTCAAACGGGCAAACCTCGACGCAGATCTGGCAACTCATGCAGACTGAGATATCGATATCAAAGACCGCTGGATAGAACTGCGGCTTGCCCATGTAATCGGGCTTCTTGTCTTCGCTCTTGGTAATGTAGATGCACTGCGGCGGGCATTCCTTCTCGCAGATTTTGCAGGCTACGCAGCGCAACCCGGCTTCGGCATCATTCCCGTCATAAATTAGAAACGGAAAGTTGCGATAGTTCTCCGGAAGCGGATTGCGTTCCTCCGGATATTGCACGGTAATCAGGCGATCTTTCTCGAAGTAACTTCCGACAAAGTTCCGCGCGGTGACCGCCATTCCCTTTAATACTCCCGAGCCGATCATCGCTTTGTCACCATTAAACCGTTGAATCGTTAGAACGTTAAACGGAGGTGAGGATTGTTACAAGAATTACAAAACTATCTCTTTGGGCTGGTTGCAATCAGGGAACGAGCTTATAGGGAGGAATTTTCTTGAAACGACCCATTGTCTTTCCGCTAGGACGATTCACGTACCAACCTGTTGGCTCAGTCGCCCCGCGCGCGATATAAAGTCCACCTTCATACGCGAAAACGGCGACATCATCGACGAGGACTTTGGCCGGAGCTTCGAAATAGTAACCGCCCCGATCTTCGTAAAGCGGACGATATTTTCCTGCGGGAAATGTGTCGGTCGCGCTCTGATCGATTACCGTTACCGGGGCGCTTAGCACGATTGCGGAGGCAGGGGGCTTGGACGATATCGGACGGAGCGATGAGTGTTGCCGAAGGCTACCGCAACCCGCCCCAAGCAGGACGACAAGCACAATCACTGTAATTTCGTCCCATAGAGAGGTGAGCAGCACGAAAAGGTTAAATTGTTAAAACTGTTAAATCGTTAAATGGGCGCAGACCGGAGCCGTTTTAACCTTGTAACTCTTTTAACGTTTTAACGGTCTACTTCCCCCATCACAATATCTACACTGCCCAATATCACCATCACGTCGGCAACGGTATGGCCGAGGCAGAGATCTTCCAGGATAGTAAGATTGATGAAACTCGGCGGTCGCACACGGTAACGATAAGGATTGCCAGTACCATCACTGATCAAATAGAAGCCGAGCTCTCCCTTCGGGCCTTCGATGCGCCCATATGCTTCACCGACCGGCGGTCGAAAGGCGCGAATCTTGACCTTCGGATTCATGACCGGACCGGTTGGTATTTGTTCAAAGGCTTGCTGAAGAATTCCGATGCTCTCGCGCATTTCCAGGACGCGCATCATTAGTCGATCATAGGTGTCGCCATGGTCGCCGAGCGGCACCCGAAACTTAAACCGCGGGTAAATTCCGTAACCATCCACTTTGCGAAGGTCGTAGTTCACGCCGCAGGCGCGCAACATCGGTCCAGTAATACCGGCATTGATCGCCAGCTCAGCGGATAGCTTGCCCACCTCCTGAGTGCGCGCGATCAGAATTTCATTTGAGACGACCAGCTTTTCGAATTCGTCGAGAAAGCGTGGAAAAGCATCGACTACTTTCTTGGCCCGTTCTATCCAGTCCGGTCCGGCATCGACCCGGCACCCGCCGAAGCGCATGTAGTCACACATCATGCGCGAACCCGAGAGCGACTCGAACAGGTCCAAGATCTTTTCTCGCTCCCGGAATGCGTACATGAGCGGAGTGCCCCAGGCCCCCATGTCATTGAGAAGAAAACCGAGAAGCGAAGTATGATTTTGAAGTCGGGTTAGTTCGGCCAGGATAACGCGCAAGTATTCGGCGCGTTCCGGAACTTCGATCCCGGCGAGTTTTTCAACACTGAGCGCATACGCCCAGTTATTAGTCATCGAGCAGAAGTAATCGAGCCGGTCAGTGTAGGGCATTGAACCGAGATAGCTGGTATTCTCGCCGATCTTCTCGTGGTTGCGGTGAAGATAACCAAAGACCGGCTTGAGCTTGCGCACAATTTCGCCTTCCAATGCCACGTTCATTCGAAACACGCCATGGGTCGAGGGATGCTGTGGCCCCATCGAGACTTCCATCAGTTCGCCCTCGAGCCTTGAACCCATCGTCACTGGCGGCCGCTCAATCGCTTCCAGTGTTTGGATGGTCGTGGTCATGGGGCGAAAGGTTGAAACGTTAAGAAAGTTAAATTGTTAAAATGGCGGTTAGCGGCTTCGCCGACATGATTAACATCGAGCTCGGAGAGCTCGATCCAGCTTTTAACGTTGTAACATTTTTAACCATTTAACTCGTCACGGCTGCGCAGTGACATTCTCCGCGCCATCCAGCTGCGGCCGGGCGGTGTAATGTCGTTTCGCTTTCTCCAGCACATCATCGTGCGGAGTGGGTTCGTATTCGTAATCGTCCGGTTCGCGATAATCTTTCCGCATTGGATGATCGACGAACTCGTCCCACATCAAAATGCGCCGCAGATCGGGATGGTTTTCAAAGTGGACGCCGTACAAATCAAAAATCTCGCGCTCTTGAAATTCAGCACTGCGGTAGATCGGTGTAAGCGATGGCAGCCGCGCACCCTCAGCCCGGTTTGCCGTCCGCATTCGGATCACCACCGGACCATGCTTGTGCGCAATCGAGAAAAGATGATAAACCGCTTCGAGATAGCCTGGGACCAATTCTTCCCGCATCTCATCTACTTCCTTTTCTTCGCCATCAATAACTTTCTTTACCTTGATCGTCTTCTTCACCTTTCGGTCGAGCCAATCGACCCCGGTCACGTTTGAGCAATAATCGAGTCGCAATGTTGGATCATCTCGCAGAAATTTCGCCACCGCTGCCGCGTGTTCATTGTCCAGCAGGAGTGAGGGCTGGTTCGCCGGACTTGAATTCGGAATAATTGTGACGCTCGCGCCGGGGACAAACGCTTCGATGCGGGCTTTGATGTCGTCCAAGGACTCCAGGGTCACGTTACAAGAGTTAAAAAGGTTACAAAGTTACAAAAGCGGATCGTCGAGCGGATCCCTGCTTGCTGAATAGGAATCGTCGGACTCTTGGATGGAAGAGGAACGACTTCGAAGGTAACGCAAATACCCATTAATCAGGATAAGGACGCCTGAAGCTTGCTCTTTCAGTTTCACAACCTTTATCAGCAGGAAGGTAATTCTCGTCTGAACAAATGTTTAGGTCATCGACAAGCTCCTCTAACGAACCGCGCGAGTGCAGAATAAATCGTATTTGATCAGGGTAATGAAAACGTCCGTGCCCTTCAGCAATGTTATTGGTCAGTGACACGGCGGCACGGCGAATCTGGCTTGCTAGATCGTATTTCTCAGAGCCGGGCAAGCGGCGTGTTAGCGCGTACATTGCCTTGCGAAATTCGCGCGCTGTCCGGTAAACCCCGAGGTCTTCGAAAGTCTGGAATCCATTTCTATCCGAATTCCCGGCATGTTCCCGCTCCGAAGCATTCCCCTTTGTAACGTTGTAACTCATGTAACTTTTAACTCTGTCTTTCAATCTTGGGCGGATGAAACATGTCCGGATTCGCTGCCGGTTCCAAGTCATGCTCGCCAAATGCCGGCACCGGAAACTCACTCGGTTGACTAGGATCGAGGTGCTCCGCCTTGGTATCACCGGTCAGTTTTTGACTGTCGATTTTCCGCTGTAGTTCCATGAAAGCGTGCAGCAACGCTTCCGGCCTGGGCGGGCAGCCCGGAATGTAAACATCGACCGGGATATACCGGTCGATCCCCTTGAGCACATTGTAGCCTTGTTTGAACGGTCCACCCGATATGGCACAGGCGCCCATGGAAATGACGTACTTCGGATCGGGCATTTGGTTGTAAAGCCGGACAATTTGTGGCGCCATTTTCTTGGTCACCGTGCCGGCGACGATCATAAGGTCGGCTTGACGGGGCGATGGCCGAAAAACTTCGCCGCCGAAACGCGCGATGTCGTAACGCGAAGCCGCCGTTGCGATCATTTCAATCGCGCAACAGGCCAGCCCGAATTGCAGCGGCCAAATCGAGTTCCGCCGGCCCCAGTTGTAGAGGTCCTGCATCGAGGTCACCCAGACCCCTTGCCGTTGTAGTTCGCTACGCAGATCTTCGTCGATTTCGCTCATCTCGTGAAACGTTAAAGAGTTAAATCGTTTAATTGGGTTTTATCTTCGTCGTTAACAATGTAACCCTTTTAAGAGTTTTAACGAACGCGTCAGCGTGCCCAATCTAAACAGCCTTTGCTCCAGGCCCAAATTAGGCCCTCGATTAGGAGCAACAAGAAAACGAGGATGGCGATAAACGCGCCCACCGGCAAACCGGTGAATGCCACGGCAAAGGGAACGAGAAACACTGCCTCTACATCGAAGATCAGAAAAATGATGCAGTAGAGGTAATACTGCGATCGAAACTGAACTTGCGCTTCGCCGAGCGATTCAACGCCACATTCGTACGTTGCGTTTTTTTCCGCGCCTGGTTTCGGGGGTTGGAAAAATCGTCGCCACAGCCAGGCCAGCGCCAGGGGCATCGTTGGAAAGACCAGCGCCACGGCGCAGAAAATCAGGATAAAAAAATACGGATTCGGCGTCATCAGGCTCGGAAATCAATCACGATCGGCACGAAATTGCTCGGAAAGATTTATTGTCGCCGCATTACATGCCGGTGCAGAGGACGGCGAAAACATTCCACAGTTCTGACGAAGCGGAGAAAGCCGATCGCGCTGATTTCGATAACTTGGGCGATTAAGTCTTGCCCAAGGGATCCGCTCCGGCCGCAACCGCCTATAGAAGCTGGCTGCGATTCTGCCTTGATTAAAGAATAGTGCACCGCTTTGCTCGATCGGCCATGACGGGCGATTTCGTTGATCAGATGTTTGTTCGTGCGAAACAGCATCTGCTGTCGCCGCTGGCTACCACGCCTGATTGGGTAGTCCAAATCGTATCAGCGCTCGTCAACATCGCTGCGGTGCTCGCGGTGTTTCTGACGCTCTTCGCTCTTATTTCCGTCTTGGAGCGAAAGATTCTCGGACGCATTCAAAATCGCTATGGACCAAATCGCGTCGGCCCATTTGGCCTTTTCCAGCCGGTAGCGGACGGGATCAAGATGTTGATCAAGGAAGACATCGTCCCGGCGCGCGCCGACAAGCTTGTGCATTTTCTCGCGCCAATCCTCATTGCGGCGACGGCAATCCTCACCCTCGGAGTGATCCCTTACGGCCGGAACATGACGCCATTCGCGATCGATGGCGGCATTTTGTTTTTCTTCGCCATCGGGTCTACGACGGAGCTTGCCGTTTTTATGGCCGGCTGGGGCA
>QHNB01000195.1:0-3015 GCA_003217965.1 Verrucomicrobiota bacterium
AATCTCCCTTGTAACCGGCATGATTTTTGAAATCGCCAGAGCGAAAATCATCGATCACGGTCAACCGTGAATTCGGAAAGCGCTCTTGCAATTCCAAAACCAAGTTCGAGCCGATGAAGCCGGCACCGCCTGTGATGAGCAGGTTTAAGTTTGCTTCGGAAGCAGGCATTGGGAAAACGGCAAATGGAACGAGGCTGAATAAATAAATCTTGAGTAGTTTAGCGCAAGCCGGTATTGCTCGGTACAGTTCTTTGCGAGCTTGATCAGTGGATCGGCGCGAGAAATCCGGTGCAAAACCGGAGCAGTTGCGCTGCTGTAACTGGATACGATTTCCCAGGAGCCAATCGTTGTAGGAGCAGGCGTGCCGCCTGCGAAACTGCGGTTGTGCAGCCGATACGGCTGCCGCCACAGAAGACGGTGAAGGCGGGAGAAAGGTGGGTCCGGCAATTTCCCGGACCGAAAGCCAGGAGCCAGAATATTCGACCGATTCGCCTCATTCGTGTGCCGTAGCCACGGCGCTCTGTCGCCGTGACCTGATACGCCCCGACAGACCGCGGCGGCTACAACGCGCGAAAAAACTTCTTCGCAAAAAGAAGAATGAGAGCTGGGCGATGCGGCCTCGGCCGAACAAGTCCGACTCTCGAGAGTTGGAGGTAACTTGTTATGCAATATCGTCCATGGTTCATCGCTCTCTGCCTTTTGGCAGAGGCTTTCGTTGCACGGGCCGAGGATGCGCCGGCCTTACCGACGGATTCGACGGCGGAAGGCGAAGAGGGTGAAGTTGTCGTCAGCGCGACGAAGATTGAGACGCCAATCGATCAGCTCGGCAGTTCTGTGACGGTGATCAACGACGAGGAGATCGCGCGCAATCAGTGGCGCTCCTTGCCGGACGCGCTCCAAACCGTCCCGGGACTAAACATCGTTCAAACCGGAGGTCCGGGCGGCAAGACTTCGGTCTTCATGCGCGGCAGCAACTCAAATCACACTAAGGTGCTGATCGATGGAGTCGATGCCAACGATCCGAGCCAGGATGGCGTGTTTGATTTCGGCCAAGTTCTTACTTGGGACGTTGCGCGAGTGGAAGTGCTCCGCGGTCCGCAGAGCAGTCTCTATGGGTCGGACGCGCTTGGCGGCGTTATTAATATCGTCACCAAAAAAGGGGAGGGACCGCCGCGCTTCACCGGATTCTTAGAGGGCGGCTGGTTTGACACGTTCAACCAAAGCGCGAGCGCGAGTGGATCCATTGCGCACGTCAACTACTCATTCAACGTCGCGCATCTCTTGGTGGACGATACGCCGGTCACGCCGCTGGATCTGTTGCCGCCGGGCCGCAAGAGGATCAACGATAGTTATGAGAACACCACGCTTTCAACAAAGCTGGGCGCTGATCTGACAGACGCCTTCGGATTTGATGTGGTCGCCCGTTACACCGACTCGACCCTGTTCTTCACGGGCGATGATTTCTCGGTCTTTCCAAGCGTTCCCGCGGCAAAGCAGAGCGAGCAGCATGCTCAGCAGCTGTTCACCCGTGGCCAGGCTCACCTCGCGCTCTTCGACGGCGCATTTGGAAATACCGTCGGTATCGCCTACACGCTCTACCGCACCGAGATTCAAGCGCCCGACACCGGGTTTGGCCTGCCGCCGCCGAACCTTAACCACGGCGACCGCATCAAGTTTGACTGGCAGGGGAAGATTACGCTGGCGGAAGATCACGCTCTGCTCCTTGGAGTCGAAGACGCGCAGGACCGCTTACTCGAAAGCCCGATCTCGGCTGAGAACGACAACATCGCGGGTTTTGCAGAGTTGCAGTCCGAGATCGTTCACGATTTTTTCGCGGCCGGGAGCGTGCGGTACGATGAAAACGAGCGCTTTGGGGGCAAAGCGACATGGCGGATTGCGCCCTCGTATCTGGTTCCGAAACTTGGCACCAAGCTCAAGGCAAGCTACGGCACCGGATTTAAAGCGCCGAGCTTGACCCAATTGTTCGTTAATTTCCCGGCCTTCAATTTCTTCGCCAATCCAAACCTGAAGCCGGAAGAGAGCGAGGGCTACGACATTGGGTTTGAACAGCCATTGGCCGATGATCAAGTCCGTTTCGGCGCGACTTACTTTCACAACGAGATCAAGAATTTGATCAACCCAAACGCGACTTTCACTTCGCTCGAAAATGTCGGCCGCGCGACGACGGATGGAGCCGAGGTATTCGCATCTCTCTCGCTAACGGATCGGTTTAAGTTCCGCGCTGATTATACCTATACTGATGCAACCGACGATACGACTCGCTTGGAGTTACTGCGACGGCCGAAACATCGAGCAAGTTTTAAGGTTGGCTGGCGGCCGATCGACCGGCTCGCGCTCTCGGCCACATTGCTTTACGTCGGTTCGCAGGTAGACGGGAATCGCAGCTTCTCCATCCCGCGGTTGAACACCGATCCGTATTTTGTCGTGAATGTCGCCGCCGAGTACGACGTCGGCAAAGGTATCACGGTTTTCGCGCGGGCCGATAATCTCTTCGATCGTCGATACCAAGATCCCACGGGATTTCAGCGGCCGGGCTTCGGTTTTTTTACCGGGGCTCGCATCACTCTGGATACGAAGGCCTCGACGCCGGGCGCGAACAAAGTCGACACGGAAAGTTATTCGAAGGAGACCTCGAAGTGATTACTCACAATCGTTCAAGGCAAACGTTTAGTGCAGCGACCGGGCAGCGATCCGCAGAGCCGTCCAATCTCGCCAGCTTAGTGTGGACAGTCATTTTGACGCTCGCGGGCGTGGGCGGGAGCCTCGTCATTTCCTGCATAACCCCATTTGCCGCTCTCGCGGTCGCGTTGACCGGCACTGTTCGGCTAACTGCCGCACTGAGGGCAATAATTGGCATCTGGCTGACGAACCAGTTCATCGGTTTTGTGTTTTTCCATTTCCCTCTGACGCCGAATACTATCCTGTGGGGCGTCGCAAGTGGCGGGGCGGCTCTGTTGTCGACGTTTGTCTCTGCAACCGTTCTTAAGTACACGG
>QHNB01000195.1:3051-12070 GCA_003217965.1 Verrucomicrobiota bacterium
CGGCTTGGTATCGTTAACGTTGTCTGGCTGGTGGGTCTTTTCGCTTTGAATGAATTGGTGGCGGTATTGTGCAAATCGTGGATCGGAATGGCCCCGCGATTGGCGAAAGTGTAATCCAGTGACTCACCCACGCGTCATTTCGTTGCTGCCAAGTGCGACCGAAATCGTGGCCGCGCTGGGCTTCGTCGAATGTCTCGTTGGCCGCTCCCACGAATGTGATTTTCCTCCAACCGTGAAAGAGTTACCGATCTGCAGCTCCACTAAAATTCCCACGCACCGATCCTCGTATGAGATCGATGAGCGAGTGAAAGAAATCGTGGCCGAGGGTCTCTCGGTCTATCGCGTCGATGTCGATCGTCTCCGGCAGCTGCAGCCTGATTTAATTTTAACGCAGACCCAATGCGCCGTCTGCGCGGTCACGCCGCGCGACCTGGAAAAAGCTCTTTGCAGTTGGATCGGGGCCCGACCGGCCATTCTCTCTCTCGAGCCGAACAATCTCCGCGATGTTTGGAACGATGTGGCCCAGGTAGGTGACGCTCTTGGCGTTCCCCATCGGGCCGACGAACTGATCATCGCCTTTACACAACGTCTTGTTGCGATTCGCGGAAACGCGGCAAGGGCCCAATCGCGGCCAACCGTTGCAGCGATCGAATGGCTTGGACCGCTGATGGCGGGCGGAAATTGGATGCCCGAACTGATCGAGATCGCCGGTGGCCGCAGCCTTTTCGCGAAAGCGGGCGAACACTCGCCTTGGCTTGATTGGGAAAAGCTAATGGATGCCGACCCGGAGGTGATTTTGCTTCTTCCATGCGGATTCAAAATTCCACAAACCATTGCTGATCTGGGATTGCTGACGCAGAATCCGACGTGGCCGAAGCTGCGCGCGGCGCGGCGCGGGCAGGTTTACCTCATCGACGGCCATCACTTCTTCAATCGGCCGGGACCGCGCCTGGTCGAATCCGCTGAGATCATGGCTGAGATTTTGCATCCGGATCGTTTCGCGTTCGGTCATCACGGCAGGGGATGGATTGCGCTTGATGATGCGGCGCAGTGGCCTCAGCAGTCCTCGGCTTCAAAACAACAGCAGTCGATTCACTGAGCTGGGGCATGAAGGAACCCGTTGTCATGTCGTGGAGCGGTGGAAAAGATAGTGCCATGGCCTTGCAGGAGCTGCTTCAAAGCGGCACCTACGAGGTCGTTTCGCTTCTGACGAGCGTGTCCGAGGAATATCGCCGCATCAGTCACCACGGTGTGAGGGAATCGCTTCTCGATGAGCAGGCCAAAGCCATCGGCATTCCGCTTCGCAAGGTCTATCTGCCGTCCGGGCCTGCTGGTGGATGCACGAACGACGTTTACGAATCGATCATGAGGGACGTGATGCTCGCGTATCGCCGCGACGGAATACATGCGGTCGCTTTTGGAGATTTGTTTCTCCAGGACCTGCGGGCATGGCGCGAAGCGAATCTTGCGCAGGTGGGGATGCGCGGGATTTTTCCGGTCTGGAAGCGCGAGACCAGAGAATTTGCGCGCGAGGTCATTGCGCTCGGTTACAGGGCCCTCATTTCATGCGCTGAAAGCTGGGTTGGCGTTGGTGCTGTCGGCCGGGAATATGACGAGGCATTGCTGCGCGAGCTCTCAGCCGACGTGGATCCCTGTGGTGAAAACGGCGAATTCCACTCCTTTGTTTACCATGGCCCAATTTTGCAACGACCGATTTCAGTGCGCGTCGGCGAAGTTGTCGCGCGCGACGGTAGGTACTACGCGGACCTTGTTCCAGGAAGCGCTGAGGCGGCGGAAAAATGCGATGCCGGAATGTTCCCACCGGTATGACTGCATGTTATTCTCAAACAGCTGGGCATGGATGGGAATGAATGTACGTTGCCAATCCATTTCGGCGGCTTGTCATTCCGAGCGAAGTCGAGGAATCTCTGATTATTGACCGGCAAGAGATGTCTCGGGTTCGCTCGACATGACGGAGATCGAACGGATGACCATTGTCGCGGGCGCCAGCGAGCCAATGAGGTCTGTTTGAATAATTGTCCTGACCGCGTAGAACGGCGAAGCACTTCGCCAACATGGTTACGTGATCGAGTGCGCGGTGGCGTCACCTTCGGCGAGATCCCTCGCTTCGGCTCGGGATGACCGCACCCGCAATACGGGGTGCGATCACAGATGTTCGCTTGAACATCTCCCGATTTCACAGTAGTTCGAGAAAATGAATCCGGCCGCCTACGCATTGATCGGTTTCGCGGTAGGTGTGGGAATCGTCGCCGTTCTTGTGATCCTCTTCCGCGGAAAAGGGGACAATGATTCGCAAATTGCGAGCCGATTGGAATCTCTCGAGCGTGGGCAGGAACGCGAAGAGAGAGTGTTTCGCGATGAGCTGGCGCGAAACCGCGACGAATCGGCTGGCGCTGCGAAAGCACAGCGCGAGGAATTAAGCGGCGCGCTTAGGAACGTTAGCGAGATAACATTGAAATCGCTAACCGAGATTAGCGCGATGGTGCGTGCTCAGCTCGAGCAGGCGATCGCTCAGACCCGCCGTCTCACGGAAAACGTCGATCTGCGGCTGAAGGAATTGCGCGAGGAGAACACCCAGCACATCGAAAAGATGCGCGCGACAGTCGACGAAAAATTGCAAGGCACGCTGGAGAAACGGCTTGGCGAATCATTTAAGCTGGTGAGCGAACGGCTCGAGCAGGTGCATCAGGGTCTTGGCGCGATGCAACAACTCGCAAGTGATGTCGGCGGATTGCAACGCGTGCTGACTAATATCAAGACTCGCGGGGGTTGGGGTGAAGTTCAGCTGGGCGCTTTACTTGAGCAGTTGCTCACGCCCGAGCAGTTCGGGCGCAATGTGCGAACGCGCGAGGATGGCGGCGAAACCGTCGAATTCGCGATCAAGCTACCCGGCGATGGAAATGGAGCGTCAGTTTGGTTGCCAATCGACGCGAAGTTCCCGGTTGAAGATTATCAACGACTGATCGCGGCGCAGGAAAAATCGGATGCAACTGCGACCGAGAACGCAATGCGGAATCTCGAGGCGCAGCTAAAAAAATGCGCGAAGGACATCTGTGCCAAATATATCAATCCGCCGCGGACGACAGATTTTGCGCTCATGTTTCTACCAACCGAAGGACTCTACGCGGAAGCGATTCGGCGCATCGGCTTAGTCGAACAAGTGCAACGCGACTGCCGAGTAGTGTTTGCCGGACCGACGACGCTGGCCGCGCTGTTAAATAGTTTGCAAATGGGATTTCGCACCCTCGCCATCCAGAAACGGTCGAGCGAAGTATGGAATCTCCTGGCGGCCGTAAAAAGTGAATTCGCGAAATTCGGAGAGG
The DNA here is from genome assembly GCA_003217965.1 of Verrucomicrobiota bacterium. Taxonomy (GTDB): domain Bacteria; phylum Verrucomicrobiota; class Verrucomicrobiia; order Chthoniobacterales; family UBA10450; genus AV69. The sequence goes on from QHNB01000195.1 coordinate 6,396, forward strand.
CGCTTTCGAAAGTGAAGGACAAGCTCGATCAGGCGTCGAGTGACATGGACAAAGTCGCTGTGCGCTCCCGTGCCATCACGAAAAGGCTACGCGATGTAGAGGAACTTCCGTCCAATCCGCAACCACTTTTCCCGGAACTATTGCAGAGCCAAGACGAAGAAGAAGACGACATGTCATCCTGAGCCGCGGAGTGCCTGTCCGGTCCGCCGTCGGACGCGACGGTCCCCACTCACAACACTTGATCCCGGATCGCCCTGTCCTTGAGGAGAATTTCGCGCAAGAGGCGGATCGGGGGCATGCCATGTTTCAATAGTTCATCATGAAATTTTTCTAACGAGAATTCGTCGCCTTGCTGTGTTTTATAGTCATCCCGCAGTTTCATGATCTGCAATTTGCCTAGGCTATAACTTAAATAGCCGTAATCGAAAGTGCCTCGCATCGCTTCGGCGTGGGCCGGTTTTTCTTCGTAATAACAATTTTCCTGAAAGAATTTCGTCGCATCGTCGACCGACATGTTTTGGGTGTGCATTTTTATGGCGGCACAAAGCCGGCATAGGCGCAGGAGCGCTTCCGAGGCCTGGGCCATGCGATATTTGGCAGCACGTTTCAATTCTTCTTCCGTGCCCGGCGCCTTTTTCGGCCCACCGAACCCCTGGTCTAGCATCATTTGCTCGCAGTAGTGGGCCCAGCCTTCGACAAAGGCATAACTGCCGAGAATTTTTTCAATCCGTGTTGCATTTGATGCGTTCAGGTGGAGGAACTGCACGTAATGCCCGGGATACGCTTCGTGAATCGAGATTACGTCCGAGGTGTAGTAATTAAACGAAGTTAGCCATTCCTCTTTTTGCTCTTCGCTCCAATCCGATTCCACCGGTGTGACATAGTAGAAGGCTTCCGTGGCGCGCTTCTCAAACGGTCCGGGCGTGTCCATGGAAGCGAATGAAGTGGCCCGATCGTACTGCGGCGTCTCTTTCACATGCGCCCGAACGCCGGAGGGGATCGTCACCAGCTTATGATCGATAACGTAGCTGCGAATCTGGTCCAAATCTTTCGCGACGTCGGCGATTAATTTGTCTGCGGGCGGATGATCCTTTTGAATTTCTTTGAAAACTTCCGTTGGAGACCTGTTCGGGTCGACAGTTTTGGCCGCCTCGGCGAACACCTCTTGTTCCTCTTTTAATTTGGCGAGTCCGATTTCGAGGATTTTCGCGGGTGGTAAATCAACTAGCTCCGTTTCAATCAACCACCGCTGATATTTGGCTTCGCCCAACGCAAAATCAGCGGTTGCTTTGGGCAACCTTTCTTTCTCGAGCCAGCTGGCAAAGTCGGTCAGTGCAGTCGCGGCTTTGCGATTTGCGACGATGAAGCTCGCGCGAAGGTCCTGGTCCTTTAGGGCACCGATTGCGTTCACCATTTCTTTGCGCAGAAAGTCTGCCGAACCGCGCGCGATTTGCATCGCCAGTTCCACGTACGGTTTGGGCAGAACTGGGTCGAGGTTAGTCTTACCCGCAATCAGGATGTTTGGAATCTGCGATTCTATCGCCACGAGACTCCGAACCCGATCCTCCAACGGCGCAAAATTGCGCGTGATGTATATATTGAGATTGGCACACCGCGCATACGTCATCGGATTCCGCTCAAACTTCCCCACTTCTTGAAACTCGAAGAGTTCTTTCGCCACTGCCGTCTGCAAGATGCGAAGATCGATGGCATTGCGGGGGCTCAGTTTTTCCGGATCAAATTTGCGCAAGCGATCATCGAATCGGCGCAGGCGCTGTAGTTCGGCATCTAGAGCGAGGGGACTGAAGTCGGAAGCGCGCCCGTCGTATTCGTGCAGGCCGAGCTGCGTGCCGAGCAAAGGGCGAGCATTGAGGTAGCCCTTGATGAATTCTTCGGCGACGGCACTGAATTCACCGTCGTTGGTTTGGGCCGCGTAACTGAAGCTGGCACAGGAAAGGACGAACAGAACGAGCGAAAGTTTCATCGAAAATGACAAGAGCGCGCGAAGGTAACCAAAGCCTCAGCCGGTTGCCAAAAAATTCTCAATAGGCGAAACTGGAACAGTTTTATGAAACAGCGATTTGCCCTCAGCGTGCTCGCGCTACTTGTCCTCATCAACGCTTTCCTGGCGGTACGCCTGTTTAATGCACACGCCGCCGAAACTGATTCAGACAATGGCTATGAGCAAATCGCGGTCTTTGCAAAAGCGATCCAATTACTCCGGCAGGATTACGTCGACGGAAATAAAACCAGTTATCACGACCTGATCTACGCGGCGATGAAAGGGATGCTCGCCTCGCTCGATCCACATAGCCAGTTTCTGGAGCCGGAAGATTTTCGCGACATGCAGGATGATACCCGCAGTCGTTTCAACGGTCTTGGCATCGAAGTATCGAGCAAGAACGGGGTGTTGACCGTGGTCGCGCCAATGGAAGACACCCCTGCCGCGAAGGCGGGCATCTTGCCTGGCGACCAAATTTTGAAAATCAATGGAACACCGACCGAAAAGATGGAGTTACAGCAAGCGGTAAATCTTTTGCGGGGAAAGCCCGGGCAAAAAGCGACCCTGACCGTGCTGCGACCGTCGACCAGGGAAGTGAAGGACTACGTCCTGGAACGTGCGGAAGTCAAAGTGCAGAGCGTAAAGTCGGTGCATTTGATCGACCGTGATCTCGCCGGCGCATTCAAGATTGGATATATCAGGCTGGTCCAATTCAACGAGCCAACAGTGGAAGATTTGGCTAAGGCTTTAGACGAATTGCAGAAGCAAGGAATGCAGGCGCTGGTCCTCGATCTGCGAAATAATCCCGGTGGATTGCTCAACAGCGCGGTGGATGTGTGCGGGCAATTTTTGCCCCCCAATACCGCAGTCGTCTCCACTCAGGGCCGGGTTGCTTCCCAGGAGCGTGAGTACACGACTTCTGCTGCCAGCAAGGAACGGCCGAAATTTCCACTCGCCGTCTTGGTCAACGAGGGAAGCGCCAGTGGCGCCGAAATCGTTTCGGGTGCGCTCAAAGATTTAAAGCGCGCGATCATTGTGGGGGAGACAACATTCGGAAAAGGCTCGGTCCAAAATGTCATGCAATTGCCGGACGGCAGCGCTTTACGGTTTACCACGGCGAAGTATTACACGCCGAGTAAACAAGTAATTCACGGCAACGGCGTGACTCCAAACATCCCTGTGCCGATGAGTGCGGAGCAAGAGCGCGCGCTTTTTGCGTCGCGGAACGCCGATCCCAAAGTTGAGGACGAAAAGATCCAAGTTCGCTCACGCGATCCGCAGCTGTTGCGTGCCATCGATGCCCTTAAAGGTGTGATGATTTACGCTCAGCAGAATAATCTGCGCACGGTCAAATGATTCTCCTCAGCCCGGACTGACTGTTCGATGCTCCAAAAGGCGCGGGCTGTGCCGTCTCTGGCTTCGTTCGGGACGATTGCCTAATGTCCCATCGACGGATGAAAACAATCCTCGCGATCGAGACTTCGTGCGACGAAACCGCTGTTGCGGTACTGCGTGACCGCAAATTACTGGCAAGCGAAGTGGCTTCGCAGGTTGAGGCGCATCAACAATTCGGCGGCGTGGTGCCGGAACTCGCGTCGCGCAATCATCTCGTTCACCTGCCTCGTTTGCTCGAGCAATCGCTCGCCAAAGCGCAGATCACAATACAGGAGCTCGACGCCTTCGCGGCCACCACCGGACCTGGCCTGGCTAGCTCGCTTCTTGTCGGAAGTTCCGCCGCCAAGGGGCTGGCCATCGGTGCGAACAAGCCATTTCTCGCGATAAATCATCTCGAGGGACATTTGCTTTCGCCATTCTTTGGATCCGAGAAAATCGAGCCGCATATTTCCTTGATCGTAAGCGGTGGTCACACATTGCTGGTTAAGGTCGTGGCGGTCGGAGATTACAAAATTCTCGGGCGCACCCTGGACGACGCCGCCGGCGAAGCATTTGACAAAATCGCAAAACTGCTCGGACTCGGTTACCCCGGTGGACCCGAAATTGAAAGGCGTGCCGCCTCTGGCGATGCTGGTCGATTCGATTTACCGCGCGCCATGCTCGATTCAGGCGACCTGAACTTCAGCTTCAGTGGCCTAAAAACGGCAATGCGATACCTATTGCCAAAACTTGGGGATTGCAACGTCCTTCACTCCGTTCGGGATGACCACGATTGACCTTGAGCGGCGGTGTCAGCAGTAACCGCGCCTTACGCGAGAATCTGCGAGATGCTTGCGATCAAAGCGGGATCGAGCTGATCATTGCCGAGCCGTGGCTCTGTACGGATAACGCGGCGATGATTGCATTCGCGGCAATGCAGCGATTGAATTCGGCAGACATCTCTGATTTAGCCGAAGAAATTGACCCGAATCTCGCGCTTGCCTAATTGCAAAGTTCTAATCGTTTGCGATCCACTCAGTATTCGCGCTCGAGCAGGTAATCCGCGATTTCTCGTAATCGTTCTGCTTCATCCCCGAATGAGTTGAGGGCGCGATGCGCCGCGTTGGTTAGCCGGCGAGCTTCCGCCCGCGAGGCTTCGAGGCCGATCACGGCCGGATAGGTGGCTTTGTGCGCAGCGACATCTTTGCCTGCGCTTTTGCCCAGTTTCTCCGAGGTCTGGGTCACATCCAGAATATCGTCGATTACCTGAAAGGCGAGCCCAAGGGAGCGTCCGAATTTGGTTATTGCGCTGAGCTTCTTCGACTCTGCATCCGCACTCATCGCGCCGAGACGGACGGACGTCGTCAACATTGCTGCCGTTTTATTCTCATGGATGTAGCGAACGAGCGAGTCATCGGCTGGCTGCCCTTCTGCCTCGAGATCGGCGACCTGACCGGCGATCAGTTTGCGACTGCCCCCAGCCGACGCGATCTCGCGAATGATTTGCGTCATCGAATAACGCCGAGTCGGTTTTGCCCGGGCAGCAATTTCGAATGCAAGGGTGAGAAGACCATCGCCGGCAAGAATAGCGATGCCTTCGCCAAAGACTTTGTGGCAGGTGGCGCGGCCACGACGGAAATCGTCGTTATCCATGCTCGGCAGATCGTCGTGCACGAGCGAGTAGGTGTGAATGCATTCCATCGCGGAAGCGAGGGGGAGCGCATCGGATATTTTGCCGCCACAAGTCTCCGCGGCAGCGAGACAAAGAATTGGCCGCAGGCGTTTACCGCCGGCAAATAAACTGTAGCGCATCGCCCGGTGAATGGTCGCAGGCGGCACGTCTTGTTTTGGCAGAAAGCGATCAAGGGCACGATCGACCGACTTTTGCCGTGCGGCCAAATACGCTTTCAAGGTCATTGCCTGAATTTGGAAAACCGCAGGGGACTGCGCAATGTCATTCCGCTCCAGGATCGATCACTTCTACTGGTTTTACACGCATGGCCAGAAAAGCTCCGACGAGCAAAATCGCGGCACTGAAAAGTTGCACAATCGTTAAACGCTCATGGAAAATAATGGCCGAGAGCACCAACGCACCCAAGGGGCAAAGGAGCTGGAGAGTTTGTGCGAGCGCCACGCCCAGTTCTTGAATAGCAACGTAGTACAATACGTGGGCCATGCTGATGCAGGTCACAGCCGAGATGACGAGGATTAAATTGATGGTCCAGCTGACTCGTCCCGGAGTAGCCATATTTCCAAAGGCCCAAGTAAGCGGAAAAGCAGCGCGGAAGTGATGAAACTA
>QHNB01000333.1:0-1779 GCA_003217965.1 Verrucomicrobiota bacterium
CGCGAACAATGATTGGCGGCTTAATGAGAATGACGTTCTTCGCCTCCTCCGGCTCTGCTGCAACCGGGGCGACTTCGCTGTCACTGGTCGCAACTGATGATTCGGTCACTTCAGCTGCCGCCGGCGCGGGTGGGGAAGGCGGGGGCTGGACAGATGGTGGCGGGGTAACGCTCTCCGGCTTGGAAATCAAACGCGAGATCGGCGGCAGAATTGTCTTTTTGACTTTATTCTGACCGTCAGGCGATTTGGGTTTCGGCTTAACTTCGTCGATTAAGGAGAGCGACTCCGGCTTTTTCGCTGCCGTAGGTTTTTCAACCGATTCGGATGATGACAACCTCGCGGCACTTTCCGCCGAATCCGGTGCGAGCTTCTCCCCAGGTCGGGGCTTGTTCTCCTTTGCCCTAGGCGTCGCAGCTTTCTGAGGAACAGACTTCGCCGGTTTCCGTGCACTCGCTCCGGATTTCCGCGCCGGCGATTTCGTCGTGGTTTTCGTTGCCATTTTGTTCCTCTAAAAATCTGCTCATGGCTCTGAGCTCCTAGCGGAGAGCCATCACTACTGAGCGGTTTCGGGTTGCCTCACCGCTTCGTGGATCTCGCGGGCCTTCGCCTGGTCGACCCCTAAAATATCTACCAAATCCTGCACGTCAGCGTCACGCAATCCCTCTAGGTTTGTGAACCCGGATTTCACTAAGGTCGTGGCTTGCTCTTCCGTGATCGGGAGAGCACCACTCAAGGCCTGTGCCGCCTGTGCCACCTTCTGCTCGACCGCAGTCGTCGCTGACGTGTCCTTTTGAATATTAATTTCCCATCCGGTCAAACGCGAGGTTAAACGCGCATTCTGCCCTTTTTTCCCGATGGCCAGCGAAAGCTGATCTTCGTCGACCGCAATCGTGACACTCTTCTTTTCGGTATCGAAAGTGAGGTTCTTGATCTTGGCCGGCTTGAGCGCTTCGAGAATGAAGTCCTTCGGATCCGAGCTCCACCGAATGATGTCGACCTTTTCGTTGTTCAGCTCCCGCACGATGTTTTTAACACGCGATCCGCGCATTCCGACGCAAGCCCCAACCGGATCCACCTTTTCATTCGCGCTCCAAACCGCAATTTTCGTCCGATAACCGGCTTCACGCGCGATCCCGCGGATCTCCACCGTTCCATCCGCGATTTCGCTCACTTCCAGCTCGAAAAGCCGCCGGACGAAATTCGGATGACTGCGTGAAACGATGATTTCCGGACCGCGCAATCCATTGTCCACCGCGACGACGTAGGCTCGTAATCGGTCCCCGACGTTGTAATCCTCCACCACCACGCGTTCCCGCTGGGGCATAATGGCTTCGAATTTTCCAAGGTCGAGGATCACATCCGAGCGATCAAAGCGGCGCACCGTTCCGCTGACAATTTCCCCAGCGCGATCCTTGAACTCCTCGTAAATCATTTCCTTCTCGACCTGACGAATTCGCTGCATCATCGCCTGCTTCGCCGTCTGAGCGGCAATCCGCCCAAAATTCTTCGGCGTTACTTCCACTTCCACAACGTCGCCCACGTTCGTGTCCGGCTTTATCTTTCTTGCAGCGTTGATGGAAATCTCGTCCTGTGGATTGGTGACCTTTTCCGCGACGATCAAGCTCGCCAGAGCCCGGATTTCGCCCGTTTTCGGATTAATATCGATGCGCAATTCCCGGGAAGCGCTGACGCTCTTTTTCGATGCCGAGAGAAGTGCGTTGGAAACGGCCTCGAGCAAAATCTCGCGCTTAATCCCGCGCTCGCGCTCGAGGTAATCCA
>QHNB01000333.1:1858-2111 GCA_003217965.1 Verrucomicrobiota bacterium
TTACCGAGCGGGCCGGGGGAAATCCATTGCAACTCCTCCCGCGGTTGTGAGAATCGCGTGATGACCGAGGTCGAAGCCGAGCAGCGAGGTTGGCGGCAGATTTTTGTCTCCCGATTTTGGCAGCGCCGTCGCGTTCATGTCGTCCTACTGGTCTGGGCAGCGATCTACCTGCCGGCGCTGGGATCGCTCGAGATCAAAGGCGAAGAAGGGCGGCGCATCTTACCCGCCATCACTATGCTGCAGAGCGGTAATT
>QHNB01000196.1 GCA_003217965.1 Verrucomicrobiota bacterium
AATGAACCGCCTTGCTGTGCTTGAGTAAGATTTCGTCAGCTGCCCAATCGGAGATGGCATCGAGCCAACCGGTCCGCGCATTCAAAAAGAGCAGCGAAAAACCAAGCACGAGAAGAAGCACGCCTTTTGCGATTTTGAACAATGCGATCAACTTGAGATATCGAACACGATTCTTAGGCCGAAGAATTTTCGGTTCGGTCGCGTTTGTCGTCACCTGTATCTGCGTGTCATCGAACTTTCTTAATCCGCAACGATAGCGCTTCTCCGACAGCAAACCTCCATCTTATTTCCATCCGGATCTTCGAAAAAGAGCGCATAATATCCCGGGCTGTAATCCGGCCAAATTTGTGGACCTTCGATGTTTTTACCTCCGGCCTGACGCACGACTTTTGCAACCTGATCAACTTCTGCTGGCGTCTCCGCCCAAAATGCAATGCGTGTTTCATTCGGGCGATGACTGGCGTCCTCAGTAAATCCGAAAAATTCCGTTGGTTTTCCTACAACACCGGTGTCAAATGCGCCCCATTCATCGCCACTCTGATCCCGAGTGAAACCAAGCGCGGGCAACACTTGGGAGAAAAACTGCTGTGCTCGCGCACGATCGCGTACCCGCAAATCAATGTGGTCAAAGAACCGTGCTTTCATCGATGATCCCTGATGAGAACAGGTATTTCGATTTCGTTCTGTTATCGCGGGCCGCCCATCATGGACGGTGGCTGGGAAGGGAATGCCGACGTGCTACCCGTCCTGACCCCACTTGATTCCGTAGTGGTTGTCGTAGTGCTGGTAGTTTGATGCCCCTGTTCGGTCGCGCAGCTCGAAATCAGCGCCACTATGACCAAGAGCGCGGCAAAGAAAATGGTCGCTTTCATATAAGCCGAGCTAATTCCATAAGCTTGCTGATGCAAATGCAAATCGCGCACGATGCCAGCGCGAATCGATTTGGCAAAGAAGTATGAGACAGCGATAGCTTTGGCGCGACGGGCGATAAAACGAACGAATCTTCGATCCGTCGTTTTTCTGTCTGTGCCTAAAGAGAATGAGCTAACTCAGTGTCGCCTAGTCGTTCGCCTCTTTCAGCATCGATCGCAGTTGCGACCGTAGCTCCGGGGTCTTGTTATGCCCGTGTGCAGAGACCGCATGCTGCACGGCAGCGTCAAGTACCTCCTCTTCCGTCCCAGATATTTTTAAGGAGCAGTTTTTCTCGCTCGGATAATCGCGGCAATCGATCGATTTTCTTACGCCCATGCTTCAACCTTTCTTTAACTCGGCCAAGGCTTGCAAGACTTCTTCGCTATGAGTCTGGGGTTTTACCCCGGTAAACACTTTGGCGATTTTACCTTCCGGATTGATAATAAAAGTGTTTCGTGCCGATAACTTAGCGCCATTATATTCTTTCACCGATCCATAGGCTTCCGATGCCTTGGCGTCGGTATCAGCAAGGAGCTTAAAGTTTAACCCTTCTTTAGCACAAAAATTCTTGTGTGATTCCGGGTTATCCACGCTCACCCCAAGGATGACGGCATCGGCTTGGTTGAACTTAAGCAAATCCCGCTGGAAGCTTTGTGCTTCCAAGGTGCAGCCGCTCGTAAAATCCTTTGGATAGAAGTAAAGGACTACCCACTTGCCGCGGTAATCCTTTAAGTTGATTGGCTTCCCTTCATTGGAGGGAAGTGTGACTTCGGGTGCGGGTGCGCCGACTTGCGGTGTGGTCTGTGCCATACTCAATGTTACTGCTGCCAGGGTGATAACGCTTCCAATGACGATTCTCATTTCATGCTCCAGGTTAGTTAAGTAGTCGCGGACAATTCAACGCCGGCTTCCTCACAGACGCCATCAAGCAGATGCCAGTAGGCATCGAGCGATTCTTTGGCCGCAACCATGATCTTCTCAGCGGATTCGCCATTATGCAAGCATCGAGCGAGCGATTCGCGCTCGGCGCGGCGGTGCTCCACATCCGCGGTAGCATGCACCGTAAAGTAACTCAAAGCCTTACAATCGGTGATACCGTAAGAAAACCGCAAACCCCGGATTTTTTCCTCTGCGATCGACGGTTGTTGAGATTCGTAAGCATATAAGGCGGACAATCCACTTGCGCAATCGCGACCAGTTAGTTGCTCAAAAATCGAAATAGCTTCGGCCGCTTTTTTCGAAGAGGGAGACGAACGCTTTACCGTAGCACGCTCTGCGCCCATCGCTTGGGCGAAATCAAGCCAAAGCTCAGAATGGGGCGCCGGACTACCTAGCTCATCGGCGAGATTATTCTCCAGCTCTTGCCTTGTTCTTACGTCGTTGGCGCAGTGAATTGCGTTGCGCAGATAGCTGGGAAAAGCGAGAACATGAGAATAATAGACTCGTGCGTAAGTTGCCAGTTGGGCTTTCGTCAATTCGCCCTGTCGCCAGGCCAGATAGAAAGGATGTTCCAGGATGGAACGATTAGAGATAAGCTTGTCGAGTAAATTTAGAGCTTCGTCGCTGGTCATAGGCGGCGATGCTGTGGCGATAATAGCTGGCGAGGCAAGCTCAAAAAATATACCCTCATGCGACCCAATTCCATTGGGAATACAAGATCATAAAGAGAGCGGCCATCATCGATGAAACGCTCAGGTAGGCGGCGTGAAAAGCATGGGAACGTGCTCCCAGCACCGCCATCACAATAAAGAGCGGAAAAACGACGAGATCGAATCGCGGGACCGAGCCAAGCATTCCCCACGAACACAGGAAAAACGCCGAAAGCCACCCATAGAGACTGTAGGAAGGGCGCAAGAAAGAAAGGCCAATCGCAGCAGTGACGAGGAGAAGCCCTAGAAAACTCAAGTCGAGCCACTGATGATGCTCGGCTGTGAGCGGCGGGGAGTGCCGCAGAACCCACGACAATGTGTCCCAGGGCCACATCAATCGTCGTCCCCAGGCTTGTTGTGCATCGAACATTATGTGCCAGCTCCCGAATTTCGCATCTAGATAGAGTGCAAACGTGGTCAGCGCCGTTGGAATCAATGCGAATGCCAGCAGATTCCACCTGACCTGCCGAATGTTGAAATTCCGCTGCTGCAGGTATTCAAAGAATAGCGGCAAGGCGATCAGTACGCCTTGAGACCGACAAAGGGTGGCCAGCGCCGCTAAGATGCAGGCTGCGATCCACCGGTCCGTTCGAGCATAGAAAAAGGCGCCGAGCGTCAAAACAAGGAAGAGCGACTCTGCATAGACAGCCGATAGAAAGAAGCTTGTTGGAAAGACTAGTAAGTAGAGGTTAGCCCGAGCTGCTATGCTTTCATCAAAGTCAATGGTCAGGAGTTTATAGAAATAGATTAACGCGCCGATCAGGCATCCATTCGAGACGAAAAGACCGGTTACCAAAAACCAGTGATCCGCCTGAGGAAGGTGGAAGATTGCGTGGGTGATTCGGATGAGAAGGGGATAAAGCGGGAAGAAAGCGATTCTGCTCGGGGACCCCGGCTGATAGACGTAACCGGATTTGGCAATATCGAGATACCAGCCTGCATCCCATCGGGACCACACATTTACGAATGGATGCGTGTCATTTGAAAGTGTCATGGAGGCATGTCGGTTGCCATCGGCCTCGATCTGCCACGGTTCCGGAAAGGTGATGGGCAGGCGGAATAGATGGAGAGCCAGCCAGGCAACCAGGAAAAACGCTAGCCGAGTAGCTACAAACGGAATAATCACACCGCGGCCAAACCAATCGGGCAGTCGTTTGTAAAGGCCGTAGATTCGTTCTATCACACCGGCATTTTTAGTGGATTGATTAGGGATGGAGAAGATCTGGACGATCGGACACTCGACTCGAACAATCGAGGACTTTATCAAAGCCCTGCAAGCGAACGAAATTCAGCTTGTAGCAGATGTTCGCACGCTGCCAGGATCACGCCGCGATCCGCAGTTTAATCAAGAGCCACTGCGGGGATCCCTGGCGGCTGCAGGAATTAGAGTTCCTGAACGGCATCGCCCGACTGCAAAAGGAAGCGGATGCGGCCGCGACGGCAGTAATGTGCGCGGAAGCAGTGTGGTGGCGCTGTCACCGCAGCCTCATTGCCGACTACTTGAAAGCAAATGGAATTAATGTCATCCACATTCTAGACGCGAGAACGACGCAGGCGCATCCGTTCACTTCCGCGGCAAAACTAGTAAACGGCAAACTGAGCTACTCGGCGCCGCAGAACCCGCTACCTATTTAGCATCGATCTCGCTTTGTGGTAAGGAGAGGACCCGACCTAACGCGCTCGCGAAGGCCGGGGGCTTTGGAAAGAGCGTACCAGCTTGGCATCGTGTCGCGGCGGCGCTGTCGATATTGGGTGTTTTGCAGGCCTGAAAGACGACGCCGGCGGTAAGGGCGATGGCGTTGATCAAATTGGCGAAAAGTCGAGATGTCCACGGCTCAGGTTGAAGGAAAGTTGGGTCGGCCGGGACTCGAACCCGAAACCAACGCCTTAAAAGGGCGCTGCTCTACCAATTGAGCTACCGACCCCGGCGAAGCACGTTTCTAATCTACTTGGATTCCCGACGCAAGGCGGGCTATTCTGGGGCAAGCATCCTCGGCAAATCGCGCAATGAATTTTTGCAGCGATCTAATTTAAAAACTCTCAATCCGGCGGCGGAAGCTCCTTTCCAATCTCGCTCTGGATCATCGCCGACGTAGATCGCTTCATCGGCCAGAAATCCGCTCATGGCGAGTGCGCGGCGGTAGATCTCCGCGTCGGGTTTATCGGCCCCGAGTTGGCTCGAAATAAAAACGTGATCGAAGAATGGTGCAATTTCGAGGTGCTCGAGGATGGCGTACAAACGGCGGTCAAAATTTGAAATGATCCCAAGCTCGAAGCGTTCTGCCAGTTCGCGCAGCACATCGGGAACGTCGGGGTAAAGCGCCCATACTCCCGGTTGGGCGAAGTGCTGATAAGCGGATTCAAAAAATAATTCGCGGTCAAAATTAGGCGGCACATCGGTGCAAGCTGAAAGCACGAGATCGACCAGTTCTTTCCACCACTGCCTATCATCATCATCGCGGGGAGCGCTGATGGCAGAGCGGAATGGTGCCTGCCGCCAGGCGCGCAGGAAGGCTCGATCGAGCGTATCCGGTGAAAGGTCGACTCCTTGCTCGCGAGCGACGGCTGCGTAGTGCTCGCCCACACTTTTTGGCAGGTGAAAGAGAGTGCCGGCCGCGTCAAAGAATACTGCTTTAATCATGGCTCAATAGCCTTTTTCAAAAACGAAATCGGCTGGCAAAAGTTTTTTACGCTTGTCGTGAGAAAATAATTGCTGGTCAAGCGACGTTTTCGCCCCGTTATAACCTCTGAGGCCGTGAGTCGTACTAGCCCTCAATGATTTGGCGAAAGACTTATGTGAATGCCGGTGGCGGTGGATCGCGCTGGTAGATCTCCGAATTTGAAAGCACATTGTCCGCATGTTGCCGGTTGATCCCAACGATCCTGTGAACGAGAGAATTCTAGCAATCTCAGAAGACAAGCTCGAAGGCTTCATGCCGGAGCCTTTTCAAGAAATATCAACTCGAAGTGGTCTCGAGGTCGAAACCGTGATGTTGCGAATCGCGGCCATGCTGCGGGCAGGCACCATACGGCGCGTGCGGCAGACACTACTCGCAACAAATTTGGCCGAGGGAGCACTGGTCGCTTGGAAGGTCCCAGAAGATAAAATCGACGCTGGCTTCGATTTCATGTTTACTCGTGATCCCTTTTCCGGTCACGTCGTCCTTCGGTCAACCGATACGCTCACAGCTGGATCGGACTATAAACTGTGGACGACACTGAAAGTGCCGCATGGATTTTCCATCGAACACCATTGTGAAATTCTAGCCGCGAAAGTGGGTGCGGAACGGTTCCGGATCATGCCGGCGAAAGGAATTTTTACACTCGGTGTCGGTCATACTCGGCGAAAAACAATCGAGCCCGGCAGTCGGGCAGAGGTGCCGGCTTCGATGATCCAGGTACGCCCGGTGGAATTGAACGAAACTGAATGGAAAGTTTTGCTGGCAATGAAGCGGGAGTTTAGGCCGGAGGAGATTCGGCCGACGCCGTGGCTTGGACGCGCGCGAGAAGCGGGTGTTTCACTCGATGAATTTTATCGCGTCGCCCGAGGATTAGATGCGCAGAAAATCATCGGCCGTTTCTCGACGTTCCTAGAACATGTCAAGCCGGTCGCTGGCGGTGTTCGTGTCACGCGGTTCAATGCGCTGTTTCATTGGGCAGTGCCACCGGGTCGTGAAATTGAATCGGGCGGAGAAGTGGGCCGACATTATATTCTCACTCATTGCTATTGGCGTGAGGGCGGACCGGAGTTTCGCAATGTGAACATCATGGCGGTGGCCCATGGTACGGACAAAGCACGCCTATTGGAACATAAAGCGGCAATCGATCGTCATCTTCTCGCAACTGGAATTCCCATTTCCTATACTAACGTGTTTTGGGGCGGGCGGAGCGAAATCAAGCCCTCGGAGATTTCGCCCACGATTTACCGGGAGTGGCTCGGCTTCATGGCATCGCGTGCGGCCTAGGGATCGGCGGCGGATGACTTCGTTCATCGAAAGAGTTCGGGCGGGCGGTGATCTCAATCCGAGCGATGTTCAACAGGCAGTGGTGCTGTTGCTTTCCGATTCGGTATCGGCGCGAACGAAAGCGGAGTTTTTGACGTTGCTTCACCAAAAAGGTGAAAGCACGAGTGAGATCGCAAGCTTCGTACGCGTTTTGCTCGAGCGGGCTGTTCCGCTTCAAATTGAGGAAAACGACGTTTCCGGCCCGATCATCGATGTTTGTGGAACGGGGGGTGATGGCATTAACCTTTTCAACGTGTCGACGGCTGTCATGTTTGTTCTGGCGGCTGGGGGGCTAACCGTGATCAAACACGGCAACCGTCACGTGACTTCGCTTAGTGGCAGCGCGGACGTATTGGAAGCGCTCGGCGTCCCGATTGACCTGGAGCCCGAAGATTTGCGTGAATGTGTGAAACGTCTCGGCCTAGGTTTTGTTTACGCGCGGCTTTATCATCCAGCTTTTCGCGCACTCGCGGAAATGCGCAGCCAACTTGCTCAAAAGAATCAGCGGACCATTTTCAACTTGCTCGGACCGCTGCTAAATCCAACACGCCCCAACCGACAGCTCATCGGTGTGTTCTCACCCCGGCTCACGACGATTTTTGCCGAGGTCACGCGCCAACTGGGTCGCGAGCGCGCCTGGATCGTCAATGGAATGGCAAGCGATACGCTCAGAATGGATGATGTCTCAACGATTGGGCCGACCACTATTGCAGAGCTGCACCGGGGAAGGATCACCTCGGCCGTGCTCGACACTCGTTGGCTCGGAATTCCGCAGCCGAGCTTGGGGGAACTCATAGGAGGTGATGCTAAATTGAACGCGCACATCCTTACTCAGATTCTGAGCGGAACCGAAACTGGTCCGAAGCGTGATCTCATCATCGCGAACGCGGCCGCCGGATTCGTGGTGGCAGGCTACGCGCGTGAAATGAACGTGGGAATGGCGATGGCACGCGAACAAATCGAGTGTGGTCGCGCACTGGAGAAGCTCCGCGCTCTTCAGGCATATCGGCGATAGGCGTCGTTCAGCCGGCGAAGTAGCGAAATGGCGACCGTCGTACGATCAACTGGACAACCGCGAATGATAGCAAAGGAAGTCGCCCGGTCTCGAACCCCTCGGGGAAAATCCTGCGGCAACTGATTAAGATTCACCCCGATACCGACAATCGCGATATGCGGCGCTTTGGGCTGTGCGCGCATTTCGATCAAGATGCCGGCGATTTTTCGATCCCCGACGAGAATATCGTTTGGTGCCTTTATTATCGATTCAACTCCGAATTGCAAAAGGGTCTGGCAAACACAGCCAGCAGCCCAGGAGGTAAGCTGGATTGAATCAGTTAGAGATATTTGTGGTCGCAGGAGAACGGAAAACCAAAGTCCTTTCCGTGCAGCCGATTCCCAAATATTGCCGCGTTGTCCACGGCCCGCAGTTTGCGTCTCGGCGAAGACCACTAGACCCGCCGCCGTCTTCTTGGTAATACAGCCGAGGATCGCGTCATTTGTTGATCGGGTCGTTTCCAGCAGTTGGATTTCGCGGCCAATGAGCTGATCGAGCATAGCGTTGCGTATTTCCTCCACACGCAACGGCGGATCGGACATCAACTGGAAATCGGTGTGAGCTCCAGCGAGAGATCAATCGCCGGCGCTGAATGCCTAAGGGCACCGACGGAGATAAAATCAACGCCTGTTGCCGCAATGCGCCGCACCGTTCTCAAGTTCACTCCTCCGCTTGCTTCGAATTTTACCTTCCGCTTCCGGCCCAGGGCAATGGCTTCGCGCATTTCCGTCGTCTCCATATTGTCGAGCAGAATAAGGTCGAGCTCCTCGATTTGAACGAGGGCGCGGACCTGCTCGAGATTGTCCGCCTCGACTTCCACTTTTATCAACGGATTGCGCGATTTCGCTTTCCGAATCGCGGCTGCGAGTTGAGCGGGGTTCGGTTGTGCGACCAGATGGTTGTCTTTGATCAAAATCATGTCGAATAAACCGAAGCGATGATTGAGTCCGCCGCCGACAACGACTGCTGCCTTCTCCAAAGCGCGCAGACCGGGGGTCGTCTTGCGCGTATCCATTATTTTCGCCGGGTTTTTTCCGATTGCCTCTACGAAGGCGCGGGTGAGCGTCGCGATTCCAGAGAGCCGTTGCAAAAAATTCAAGGCTACGCGTTCAGCTGTGAGAATACTGCGGGCAGATCCGCTGATTTCGAGGATAGTCTCGCCGCCGAGGACCGCCGCTCCGTCCGTCAGCGTGGTCGAGACTTTCAGTTCTGGATCAACCCGTCGAAACACCTCGACCGCAGGGCTCGTGCCCGCAATCACTGCTTTTTCCCTCGACAGCACGCGGGCCTTGGCTCTCGCCTCTTCGGGAACAACGAGTTGCGTGGTCACGTCTCCCTCGCCAATATCTTCGCGCAGCGCGATATCGATCGGATCCGGCTCGCGCTCAGTCATACAGATGCCACGAATGAAGACCGGAGCGCATCGCGCCCCAGGCGCGAGACGGCTCGCTTAGGAAGGGAAGTGCGCCGTTCATATCAACTCAACTGCGGCTTAAGGAACGTCACGGCGCCGGTCGCGCAATGCCTGATTCAATCCTTCCGCGCAAAAAAAAGATTCGGGCAGCGCACGCCAAGGAGAAACAGCAAATACAGAAACGTGCGACCACCCGAATCGCCTTAACCTGACTCTTTTGACAGCCATCGTTTCCGGCGCGTTCGAAAAATTCTGCGATTTTCGCAAAAAATCTTTGTCTCCTCAGACGCTCAGAACGCGAGGTCGACCTGGTCCCCGGCCCGCTTGCGGGCGGCTTCGTCACGGACCTCCTGAAGGAGTGACTTAAACTCACATTTTTCCAAGGCCTCGATCAGTTCGGGATATTTGGGCCGGATACGTAGCTGATTAATTGCAACCGGCAATTCAATCGCGCAATCCAGCCCTACCATTTTCCGATTTTGTTCAATTTGTTCGCGTCCATTCCGAAGTTTTTCGCGCGTGTTTAGTCTCTTCACGGCGTCAAGCTTCGCGAGCAAGGCGTCCAGTCCACCATGCTCGAGTATTAATTGGGCGGCGACTTTGCGGCCAATGCCTACCCCGGGGATATTGTCTACCGTGTCCCCCGAAATCGCCAGCACGTCGCCAATCAAATTTGGCGGCACACCCCATTTTTGGGTGACTTCCGCCTCGCCCAGGAGAGCGAATGGATCCTTAGCCGATGCCAGATCCGGCTTTGCCGTACTGTAAACTTTCACGCACGGCCCGACAAGCTGGAACAAGTCTTTATCATTGGTGGCTAAGACGACCTCGATTTGGCGCTGACAAGCAGCGACGGCGTAGCAACCCATCAGATCGTCCGCTTCAGTATTCGGCAGGGAGACATTCGTGAAGCCAAGCAGCGGCGTTAGCTTCTGGATGAAATCAAGCTGCGGAATCATGGGGCTCGGCATCTCTTTGCGCGTCTCTTTATAGCCTGGCTGCAAATCCACTCGTCGTTGAGGCAACCCTTCGTCCCAGAACACTGCCCCCAATTCCGGCTGCAAATGCTTCACCATTAAGCGCACCGTCTTAGTGAAGCCGAAAATTGCATTGGTAGGTTCGCCCCGGGAATTACTCAGGTTTTGGATGGCAAAAAACGACCGATAAACATAGTAATGTCCGTCGATCAGCAACAGTTTCACAGGTTCACGTTAGCCGAGAGGCTAGAGATATTCATGCTTTTTGCGGGGCAAAGAGCGCACTGTCATTCGGTCCTAATTCGGGATTAATTTTGCGCATGCCTGATCGGTGGATTGTCCGCGTGGGTGGGAAAGAATACGGGGCCGTCGATTTCGACACGCTGGCAGAGTGGAAGCGCGAGGGGCGCTTGCTCCCCGCAAACGAAGTGCGCCGCGAATTGGAGAGCACATGGATGACGGCCGCCGCCATCCCCGGCTTGTTTACCCCTCCGCCAGTCTCACCCGACGCAACAGATCCTCTAGGCCGCCGACGCAGTTTTGCCGAAATCATTGCTGACAGTCTGCGGATTTACAAATCCGCCTTCTTTCCATTCTTCTTCGTTACTCTTTTGGTCTCGGTGCCGATTCTATTGCTTGAATTAACCTCTCCGGCATACGGCATCTTCCCACAGACCGGCCAGGCGGGCGGATTGAATCGGCCGAATGTAATTGCGCTGATCGCTTTCACCATCCTGATCGTTGATTGGCCGATTTTTTTGGCAGCGATTCAAATTGCTACTCTGGAGGTCTTGGAAGGACGCAAAGTCCATCTGGGGCAACTGCTGCGTCGCGCCGTGAATTTCTTCCCGCGTTTTGCCTGGCTCAGTGTGATTGTTTATGGAAGCTATTTCTTTTGGACGGCGATTCCGGTGATCGCCATCCTAAGTATCCTGACCGGGAATCCGACAATTCCCGCCATTCTTCTGGCTCTGCTTCTTCTGGTAGTGCAAGTAATGATGGTCGCGCGTTTGTTCGTGAACTTCATGTTCTGGCAGCAATCGGCTGTCGTATCGGGTTATGACGGGGCTAAGGCGATCACGGAGAGTAAAATGCTCGCGCGAAGCCGGCGTCGACCGCAAAAATGGCAACGGCCGCTTTGGCGCGGGGCGTTGCTGGCATCTCTTTGGCTCCTGATCGTTTTAGCACTGAGTTCCGTTGCAGAAATCCCGCTGGTCCTTTCCAAATTGCAGAGCATGACCACACCGGAGGAAATGCTGGCAATGTTTCAAAATTTAAATAGCGCCAAAGCAGCCGATCCGATGTTGATCGCAAGTGCGGTGATCG
>QHNB01000335.1 GCA_003217965.1 Verrucomicrobiota bacterium
CTCGATTTGCCTAAGCCTTGGTGACCAGCGATTTGCGCCACGAGATTATTCCCGTGGATTATCTCGCCCCAGGAGCAGAATCTATCCAGTCTCGTTTACAAAGGCTATGGAAATTGGACAGCGCAAGCGGGGAAACATTCAAACGTTTCCTGCTATGGAAGACACGAATGGCCATATCTTCGGCCCGCGGTTCATATTTGTGCGCCGCATCCGTCCGCGATAGGCTCTACCGATGAAAATACGAAATCTGCTGGTAACTGGGCTGGTCGCGGCGAGTCTGTTGATTGTTGTCACTGCACAGGCCGCCGAAGAAAAAGAGCAGGAGATAAAAGCGGCTGACGTAGCTGACGGCAAATTCTTGGGCAAGCACAACGAAAGCACAGAACAGCAGGAGAAGAAATATTGATCGAAACAGCGGTATTATAAGCCCTCACCAGCTAAGCGGTGTGGCCGCGCCGCTAAGGTCCTGATGCTGAGACTGGTTTGCAGTTAGGGCGTAATTTGCACACAATTTCGGCATCTGTGTCATGACTTTAGCGAAGCCAGGCCAATTTAAGGCAAGTATCCGATTCACCAATGATGGTGTTGATGAAAAAAGAGCTGTTCGTGTGCGATGACTGCGGCGAGCGGAAACGGCTCAGCAGCATGGAGCGGCATTTCTGCGAAAATCCGACTCATAATCGTGCTGTCGAAATGCGACCCTCACGCGTAAAGAAGCCGACCCCAGCAAAGTCACCCAAGCCGGACTGAACCTCACGAATTTGGCCGGCCTCAAAAGTGTGGGTCGGACAATGGTGAATCTTGAGCTTTAACAATTCCGGCAGTAATACACTTGCCGACACCGAAAGCTACTGAAGCAGAAACATTCCGAGCGCCGCTGCGAACATGGCGATCATAGTCAGAGCGACGACGATCCGCGAAAGCAGTGAGCTTGGCTGACCGTTCATCAATTTTCGGTCGCAAGCTGTGAGCAGAATTCCAAGAAGTAGGAATGGCGCCAGAATGCCATTAATGACCGCCGTCCAAAAAAGCGCCTTTACTGGATTAAGGTTCAAAAAATCCATCGCAATACCCAGCAGCGTCGAGAAGATCAGCACACCATAAAACGCTCGGGCCCCGCGAAAGGATCGATCCAAACCTTCGTTCCAACCGAAGGTTTCAGCAAAGGCGTAGGCGGAAGACCCAGTCAGAGTGGGAACAGCGAGCAGACCAACGCCGATTAACCCGGCCGTATATAAAAAGTAGGCGACGGATCCGGCTAATGATTTGAGCGCTTCGGCGGCTTGGGTCGAGGTTTCAATATTAGTGACACCATGTTTATGAAGGGTTAACGCGGCAGTGAGGATGATAAAGTACATGACCAGGTTCGAAAAAACGTGCCGGTACCGACGTCAAGCTTTCGATCGAGGATTTCCCGCGATGTCGCCCTTCTCGCTGAACCAACATCCGCCGTCCCACGGACTTTTCGTGTTCTACTTCTTGTGACGCCTGCCAAAAAAAGAGATAG
>QHNB01000197.1 GCA_003217965.1 Verrucomicrobiota bacterium
ACCCGCGCTGACCAGTTCGCGGTTAAATGACGCGAGCGGCGGCTTTCTTTTGTTCAAGTGCGAAAATTTTCAGAAAGGTGGCGCGTTTAAAGCGCGCGGGGCGACAAATGCCGTCTTTTCGCTCGATGATACTGCGACGCGGCGTGGTGTTGCTACGCATTCGTCAGGCAATCATGGCAGTGCGGTTGCGCGCGCGGCGAAACTTCGCGGCATTTCAGCCCACATTGTGATGCCATCGAACTCGGCCAAGGTGAAAGTGCGCGCTGTTGAGAGTTACGGCGCACAAATTGTCTTTTGCGAACCGACACAAGAGGCGCGGGAAGCGGCCTGCGCGGAAGTGATCGCAAAAACAGGCGCGATTCTAATTCACTCGTTCGAGAACGAACACGTCATGGCGGGACAGGGCACAGCAGCTGTGGAATTGCTTCAGGACATTCCGGACATAGATGTTGTGATCTGCCCCGTTGGCGGTGGCGGGTTGCTTTGCGGCACCGCGGCGGCAGCGAAATCGATACGGCCGGAAATCAAAGTGATCGCAGCCGAACCACTTAATGCTGATGATGCGGCGCAATCGTTTCGCGCAGGCCATTTGATTCATTCCAAAAAGAAATTCACGATCGCGGACGGACTACGGACAAACGTCGGCGCGCCAAATTTTACGATCATCCAGCGGTACGTAGACGACATCGTCACTGTGAGTGAGGAAGCCATTGTCATGGCGATGCGCACAATCTGGGAGACGATGAAAATAATCGTCGAACCATCAGCGGCAGTTCCCTATGCGGCGATCATCGAGAATAAGATCGACATTGGCGGAAAACGTGCCGGCATCATTCTCACGGGCGGCAATGTCGATCTCGACGCGTTGCCGTGGATCGCAGGTGCAGCGGCTGAGAGTTGATAGTTGAGAGCATGGGGCCACAGTCAGCGACAGCGGCTACAGCTGACGCACAGCAACGCACCGGGACACCTTATACGGACGTGTCGCGGTCACTTGATCCTCTCGGATACGTTGTACCAATTCCATTGGTCACTCGCGCTCCCCGCTCTCGCGCCAGCTACCCTAGCTGCGTTACCGCCTACCCGCGGACTTCCGCAGTCCGCGTCTTCCCAATTTCGCCGTTGTCAGGGGAGAAGGCCTGGCTCCAGATAGGATGCTCTTTATCCCGCGCGTCCCACCTGAACATCACGATAATCGGTTTTCCCTTGAAGCTGTCTTTGGCAAAAAAATGTCCCACATTGTTCTCAAACGAACCGACCACAGGCGGGTCCAAAACGCCGACATTGCTGGCCACCCAATATAAGCTCCACAATCTGGTTTTCGGATTGAAAAGTCGCAAGGTGAGGCCTTCGAAACGTTTCCCTCCTGACCGGGCATCTCCGTCGTCGAATAGGTGTCCATATCGGCCGTGCCGCTCAAGATTTTCGCGTTTTCGTCCCAGGAATCGAATTCTGTCCAGTCTTTGCAGTTTTCCAGTCGCTTGTTTAGTCGGCGATTATGCATTTTCCATTTCCCGACCAGAAAATCGAAATCGCTTGGGGATGATGTCGCCGAAGCAGTGATTTTTAATTCGCCATTTGGATCAAAGCTTAATTTGGGGATGGTCAGGGTTTCATCCGTGGTCAGAACCGTGTTTTGAGCTTCGCCGGAGCGGCTCGCATTGATGGTGCAAAGAGCAAGGAATAAAATCGTCGTTAGGTATTTCATATGCACGGCTGACAGCTGACAGTTGAGAGTTGAGAGTTGATGTCTTAGGAGAAAGGCAATTGTAAGTCGGGAAAGGAGTCGGTTCGTTAATTTCGCAAGGGTTTGCTCACCCTCAACGCTGAACATCTGGGGTAGATGGGCGGATTGCGGCGTGACGCCGCAACCAACACGCGAGACGCGTGCGCTACCCGACCCGGATAGATCCCGCAATCCGGATTTTGGACGAATCGATTCCATTTGCTGAGATTGCAGCCGAAACGGCTGCGGCTGCAGAAATTTGTCCCGCAGACTCGATCCGACGATACGGACGCGCTTGAAGTAACGCGCAAGCGCTTCTAATAGGAGGCTCATGGAGATTCACCAACTCCGCTACTTCGTCGCCGTTGCTGACGAAGGGAATTTCTCGCGCGCAGCCGAAAAGGTGCGGGTCGCTCAGCCGTCGCTGAGTCAGCAAATTCAAAAACTTGAAGCGGAAATGGGCCAGCCACTTTTCGATCGACTGCCGCGAACAGTCGTTCTCCACGAGGCGGGCCGATGTTTGCTCGAGTTTGCCCGGAAAATTCTGGCCAGCGTGGCCGATGCGCGACGCTGCGTCGATGAGTTAAAAGGTGAAGTCGTTGGCCGGCTGGGCGTGGGAGCTATCCCCACTATCGCCCCCTACGTTTTGCCTCCTTTGATAGGAACGTTTCAGAAGCGGTATCCAAGGGTGACTCTCGAAATCGTCGAGGATGTAACGGAAAACATCGCTCGGCGACTGGAAGATGGGGAACTGGACACAGCATTCGCCTCGACCTGCGATCCTGGCCCTACCATAGAACGTCATTCTCTAGGGGAGGAAGCGCTCTTGCTCTTGCTGCCGAAAGATCATGCTTTGGCAAAGAAGAAGCAGGTGAAGTGGAGTGATCTCAAACCGGAAAAGTTTCTCATTTTACATGAAATCAACTGCCTTTCGCACCAGGTGAGTGCGCTACTGACAGCGAACGATCTCCGACCAGATCTGGCTCTCAAAGGTGCTCAACTTGGCACCATTGCCGGTATGGTTGCAGCAGGAATTGGAATAGCGCTTGTGCCGGAAATGATGGTCCGGTACCGGCCCATCCCCGGCTGCGTAAGTTTATCCTTTGCTCCACCGACTCCGAAGCGGGAGCTCAACCTGTTACGCAATCCACTCCGGTTTCAGAGTAGGGCGGCGGAAGCGTTCCGCGAAGAAGCTACCGCCGCCTTTTCTGTCTCTGCCAATAACCAATAACTGACGATCGGTCAGTCCATAGTTTCCGCTGCCACGTTTGTCGTCATGGAAGCCTCATGATGGCATGAGTAACCGGCAAGAACGGCCAGACCGAAATGATTGCGAATATTCCGAAGATCATGAGCTCCGGGAAAAAATGCGCCCGGTCCCTCTGCTGGTAGCGCTCGGAGAGGAAACGAAGAGCACGCAAACGCGTCGAGGTAATGCTTTCCATATTTAGATTACCCCCTTGTGAGCGTTGATGACGGTCTGGTGGTGAAGGAGCGGGAGCAAAAGAGTTACATTTGCGACGGTGCCGGCCACGAGGCCTAGAAATTCAAGGTTCGCGATTGCCTGCTGCCAATGATCGGCAAAACGCGAAATCCGGCCGAGCACCCTTGCGCGGACCTGTCCTAACAGGTGGCCATTACCGGTCCCCCTGATGAAGTTTAATTTTTTCATACAAACACACGACGACAAGCAGCAGGCCTTTTGAAAGACTTTGTGCGTCTAGCAGCGATAGGCTTTGCCTATATCAGTGACGCTCCGGCCCTGATCCATTTCGTTAGCCAGCGTTTCATTGCGGTTCCGAGATCGGTGGTGCCGACGAATGCGTCCCTTTGCCAGCCGCGGAATAATTTGAGTCTTGGCCTATCCCGATACGCGTTTGTTAGTCGCCGAACCGTTAGCGATAGTTTGATCAATGAGCGCGCCGCCAAAGATTCGAACTCGCTGCGTGATTGTTGGAGGCGGGCCTGCCGGGATGATGACCGGCTACTTGCTCGCGCGCGCAGGTGTTGATGTGGTGGTGCTGGAAAAGCACGCCGATTTCAATCGCGATTTTCGCGGCGACACCATTCACCCGTCCACGCTTGATCTCGTCTACGAGCTCGGCTTGCTCGATGAATTTCTAAAGCTACCGCATCAGGAATTTTCTCAATTGAAGGGAATTTTTAATGGTCACCTCGTTCCGATGGCGGACTTCTCGCGTCTGCCGACCCACTGCAAGTTGATCGCTTTCATGCCGCAATGGGATTTTTTGAATTTTTTCTCCGCTGAAGCCAGACGCTTCCCGTCTTTCGTTCTGCAGATGGAGCATGAAGTGGTCGATCTCATCTTCGACCAGCAGCGCGTTGCCGGTGTCCGAGTCAAGACTCCGGACGGCGAACGCGATTTTCGCGCCGATCTCGTTATCGGCGCGGATGGACGTCACGCCCTCACCCACACACGCGCCGGCTTTCAAATTCAAGAACTAGGTGTCCCCATCGACGTCCTTTGGATGCATATTTCCAAACGCGAAGGTGATCCCGAGCAATTATTCGGATTTTTTCGTCACGGCAAACTTCTCGTTCTAATTAACCGAGACACTTATTATCAGGCTGGCTTTGTTATTCCGAAGGGCGGCATTGAAACGATCAAGCAGCGGGGGTTGCGCGCGCTGCACCGCGACATCGTGGCGCTCGCGCCCTTTCTGAGGGATCGCATCGCTGAGCTCGATGATTGGTCGAAAATCAAATTGCTGACCGTGCAGATCAATCGTCTGCGCAGTTGGTGCCGCGAAGGATTGCTTTGCATCGGCGATAGCGCGCATGCGATGTCGCCTGCGGGCGGCGTCGGCATCAACCTCGCTCTACAGGATGCGGTCGCGACCGCAAACTTACTCGCGGCTAGGTTGAAAGCCGGAGCGGTATCTGTCGCCGACTTGCGGCTAGTGCAAAAGCGCCGAGAATGGCCGACGCGTGTGATCCAGGCGATGCAGGCGTTCATTCATCGCCGAGTCGTAACCGGACGCGAGTCTAAAAGCGGCGACTCGCTCCCAATTCTCCTCAAGTTTTTACAATGGTTTCCTGCATTCCAGTCGTTGCCGGCCCGCCTCATTGGTATTGGCCCGCGGCCGGAGCACATCCATTCACCGGTTGCGAACGGAGACCGCCGCTACAAGGCGACGACAAAAAGATCGCGATCGTAACTCGCGCTACATCGACCCTTGGGTTGAGCGCTGCCAACTTGACGCGGTATGGAACGTTACAAGTTGCCGGCACCTGGGAGATAACCGAAGAGGGAGATCGCTATGCCGCTCTCGCTCCAGCTCGGACTTATCTATCTGATTTCGGAATTGCTTTTGACGGTGACCCGGCGGTCGCGCAGCCGGAGTGGGATGAAGCAGGACCGAAGCACATTGCGGGTTTTATGGATGGTGATCACGGTGAGTATCGCAGCAGGTGTGTTTGTAGCCGTGAATTGGCGGGCGGCGGCGCTTCCGTTCGGACGAGTGTTGGCGATCGTTGCCGTAGCGATTTTCGTCGTGGGACTGGTGTTGCGCTGGTGGGCGATCATCACCCTCGGCCGATTTTTTACCGTGGATGTGACGATCCAGAAAGACCATGAACTGGTCGATCGCGGGCCGTTCCGCTTGGTCCGGCATCCATCATATACCGGCGTGCTCCTGGCGTTCGTCGGTTTCGCGTTGTCGCTGAGGAATTGGGCGGCTTTGGTGGTCATTCTCATGCCGATCTTCGTGGCGTTTGTCCGCCGGATGAATGTGGAGGAGGAGGCGCTCTCCCAAGCCCTCGGTCGTCATTATGCCGAATATATGGCACGGACGAAACGGTTAGTGCCGGGGGTATATTAGGAAAATGACGCGTGACGAATTGTGAGAGAGCCAGACGGTGAATCATTGGAAGTTCTAAAAAATGGACAAGTGACGGCGGCGCACAGCGCCGTGGTTGTATCGGCTTACCGCGAGAGGAATTAGTTTGATTCGCGTCCGTTAAAATCGGGAAAACGTGTCTTAATGTTTATTGGGTGAGCATGTTCGTTCTCGTCCGTGCAATCACTTACGCGACGCTTTTCATCGGGCTTGTGCTTGTCTATCTGCCAGGCCGACTCCTGGCGGGATCCGGTATTGTCCGGCCCGCTGTTATCGGAGTACCGCAGACTGCCGGCATGATTATCGGCGGCATCGGCGCGGTGGTGGCGCTCTGGTGTGTTTTCACATTCGCGTTTATCGGCAAAGGAACCCCTGCTCCGTTTGATCCGCCTCGCGGACTCGTGATGCGTGGGCCTTACCGGTTCGTGCGAAATCCAATGTATATTGGCGCTGGACTCGCCCTTCTGGGCGCGGCGCTTTTCTATCAATCATGGCCGCTGCTGATTTATGCGGGTGTGTTCTTTGTCGCCACTCATCTATTCGTGCTCGTGTATGAGGAGCCGACGTTACGACGAACTTTCGGCGACGAATACGAAGCGTATTGCCGCCGGGTGAAGCGATGGCTACCAAAGCGAAGTAGGAATTAGGAAGTACGAATTAAGAATGAAGAAGGATGACGGATGAAAACGCATTTCCTCAGTGCTTGTCTGTGTGTTTCCAGGCATTATCGGACAGCAGCAGCGAAAACATGGCTGCTTCTACCCGCAAGAACGCCATGGTCAGCGACGGGCGGCTACAGATTCTTTTCCTAACTTCCTAGTTTCCTGATTCATTTATTTTGAGAAGTTCGCGGCGGCGGCGCGCCCGATCAGCGCACGAGACGTATGCGCTACGCCAAATCGGCATTCATTTGTGTCGATTCGCAATTAAGTTGGCCCATGCAAAAAATCACTCCATTTTTGTGGTTCGACAATCAGGCGGAGGAAGCGGCGAATTTCTACGTCTCCGTGTTCAAGAATTCGAAGGTGAAAGAGGTGACCCGTTACACGGGGGAGGAGCCTGTGGGAACAAAGGGCTCGGTCATGACGATAGCGTTCGAACTGACCGGACAGGAGTTCGTCGCCTTAAATGGTGGACCGCAGTTCAAGTTCACCGAAGCCGTTTCATTCGTAATCAACTGCGAGACGCAGGAGGAGATCGATTATTATTGGGAGAAGTTGACCGCAGACGGTGGTGAAGAAGGGCAGTGCGGCTGGCTGACGGATAAATGCGGGCTCTCCTGGCAGGTAGTGCCGATGAAGATACGAGAGTGGGCCGGGGATCCGGCGAGGTTCCAACGAGTGATGCATGCGATCATGCCGATGAAGAAGCTCGATCTCGCAGCGCTGCAGCGAGCTTACGACGGTAAATGATCTCGTAGGACGCAGAAAATTTCGCGGGCGACAATGCCTGAACGAGCTGGGTTTTCGGGGAGAGGTGCAATGTTGGGGAAGGAAAGTGGCCACTTCGGATAGGCAACTTTTTGGTCGATCCCCCGGCGGAAATGGCGGCGACGCCGCACGCTTTAGACATCGAGCCGACATAAATTTTGACGCCTGGCTGCCAACCTTGTTACCTATTTTTAGGCTTGCTATCGGGGTGCAAGGGGCGCAAACCGGGGGCTATGAAAACTAACGCAGTGGTATTGATTGTATCGGCCAGCGTTGGGGCGGTTCTCGTCGGGGTGGGCGCGTGCAGTTCGATGATGGGTAACAAACCCAAAAAGGTAGTGATCGAAGACGAGCGGATTTTTA
>QHNB01000336.1:0-1979 GCA_003217965.1 Verrucomicrobiota bacterium
ATTCCAGGGTTGCTGCTCGAAGGCGGTTTTTTAAGCGACCCGGCCGAAGCGCAACGCATCGCGACGGCGCAGTTTCGACAGCAACTCGGAGAAGCGATCGCGCAGGGCGTGAAGATTTATAACGCGGCAGTGAATTATCGGGGGAATGCGCCTACCTTCGAAACGGCGCGGTTACAGTTGCCCCCGCATTCACAATCGATCGCCGAACCGTTGCGCAGCGACATTCCCACGAATAGTACCAGCGCAGCAGCCAGCATTGCCATCCCTGGCCAATGAGACCGATCGGTGTTTTCGATTCCGGCATCGGCGGACTGACTGTTGTCAAAGCGCTCCGCGATCTGCTTCCCCGCGAAGAGATTTTCTATATCGGGGACACCGCCCGGCTTCCTTATGGAACTAAGAGCGCAAGCACGGTCGAACGCTACAGCGTCGAAATTGCCGATATGCTTCTAGTGGAAAACGCTAAGATTATCGTCGTGGCCTGCAATACGGCTTCGGCCATTGCCCTCCCCCATCTGCAAGACAAGCTAAGTGTCCCCGTGGTCGGCGTAATCCAACCTGGAGCCGCTGCGGCTGCGAGTGCGACAAAGAATGGTCATGTTGGTGTGATCGGCACCCGAGCCACGATCAAAAGTTGCGCGTATGAAACCGCCTTGCGAGCGATCGACAAAAATCTCCGGATCATCGCCCGCGCCTGTCCTCTGCTCGTCCCGTTGATTGAAGAAGGATGGCTACGCGATGATGTCACCGATCGCACGATCGCCCGGTATCTTGGACCACTGGTCGATTCCGGGATCGACACCCTCGTTCTGGGTTGTACGCACTACCCGCTCTTGCGCGACGCTTTCTCGCAATTCCTCGGCTCCGACGTTAATTTAGTGGATTCAGCTCTGAACTGCGCCCGCACGGTCAGCCAATTGCTGGAGGAGAAACAACTCGCCGCGACCGACACGACGCAGGCAGGGAGATTAAGGGTCGCACTCACGGACAAGCCAGATGCATTCCTCGATATTGCGCGTGAATCGCTGCAACTCGAACTGGGTGAAATTCTCGTACGCGATCCGGCGGAGCGAGCCCGCCATCGCTAACGGCGCTTTTTTGCTTTCGCTTGGACCAGACCATAGGAGTGATCGATCATTTCCACGATGATCTGGCTGGGAACCGCGCCGTCGAGGATCACCGTGTTCCAATGCTTCTTGTTCATGTGATATCCAGGTAAGACTTGCTCATAGCGGTCACGCAGCTCGAGCGCACGATCGGGATCGCACTTTAAATTAACCCGGGGCGGCACGGCATCGAGCGCGAGGAGCGCAAACATTTTCCCGGCGACTTTGAAGACGAGCGTGTCCTCGCCAAAAGGAGTTCCTTCAGTAACTCCCGCTTTGGCGAGACAATATTCGCGAAACTGCTCAGCGTCCACGATCGGGTTAACGCCCCGCATCGCGGTTCTCGATCGGCGCCAGATCAGCGATGGACGGTCCGTTTAACACTTTACCGAATGGATCAAAACGCGATCCATGACAGGGACAATCCCATGTTTTTTCGGTCCGATTCCAGTGCACGATGCACTTCAAATGGGGGCAGACTGCCGTCATCTCGTGGAATGCGCCGGCCTCATCCCGATATGCCGCAATTTTATGTAAGCCGCGCCGGACGACCGCTCCCTCGCCTGGCCTCAGCGCCTCGGCCGCATCTGCGTCTCCGCCCGTGAAATAATCGATGTATTGCTTAGCAACATTGATGTTTTCTTTCGCAAAATCGGGTGCGGTTCGCAGCCTGATCCGGGAAGGATCGTAAAGTTTTGCCCAGGCATGATCGCCGCGACGGATTAATTCCGAAACTAACATCCCGGCGATCACCCCATGCGTCATACCATTGCCGGAATCGCCTGTGACGACATAGACATTCTTCTCGTCCGCCGGATTGCGCCCAATGTAAGCAAGACTGTCGACCGGCTCCATCACCTGGCCCGACCAGCG
>QHNB01000336.1:1997-3986 GCA_003217965.1 Verrucomicrobiota bacterium
CATCGTCAGCACTGGTGTCGCCACCGGCCACCCGTACATAATGATATGGCACCGGTCCTAAACCGCGCTCCAGTCCGGCGCGTTCAGCCGTATCCCAAAAAAGCGCCTGCGTAACATCGCCGCGCCCTACGCGCAATCCAATGACGTAACTCATGTAAGGCGCTTGCTTTGTGTGAATGACATAGCGGTCGTTTATCGGAGAATTGGTCGCCACTACGACCGACCTGGCAGTTACGCTCAGTTTTTGGCTCGTTCTGACTCTTGCGGTAGCTCCGCCTATCGCCTCCTCCACCTTTGTGCCGGTGAAAATGCGACCGCTCCGGCGCGTGATCGCCGCGGCCAGGCCGGCCAAATATTTCAATGGATGAATCTGACCCTGACGCGGAAACCGGATTGTGCGGTAGGTATCAAAATCCTCGATCGGCGCGCGCTCAACCCATTCTACCGCCAAGCCGGCTCGTTTACAGGCCTCGAATTCCCTCTCAAGATTGTTGAGCGATTCGTTCGGTGGTTCAAACAAATATCCATCGAGCCGCTCGAGGCCGCAGTCGATCTCCTCAGTAGCTGCGATTTTTTCAACGCGATCAATCGCGGCGCTGTGACTTTGCGCGGCCATGCGCGCGCCGTCTTGGCCGTGATATTTCTCGAGATCGTAATACCGATCGTCGAGCGCATTCACCAGATGGGCCGTGGTGCGGCCGGTCATACCCCGACCGATTAGTCCATCGTCCAAGACGACCACTTTCTGTCCGGATCGGGTCAGTTCGTAGGCGATGGAGAGCCCGGCAATTCCGGCGCCGACAATGCAGGTGTCGGCAGTTGTGTTTTTACGCAGCGGATTCAGTGGATCCGCGGACGCGGTCGCTTCCCAATACGACAAATTTGCGCCGGCGCGTACCTCCTGATGCTCTTCTGCCATCCTCGGCCTCCCCGAGTAAACTACGCCACTCGCGTGAGTAAAAGTTGTAGTAGTTCGGAGATTTTTACTCGATCGTTACCCCAAAGGGCGTCCCGATTTCATCCTGTCGACGATAGCGGCGGCCAATCGCTCCGCCTTCATCGTAGAAAACACTCACGTGCGGGCGAAGCAGTTGCTGCACCTCGCGAGCCTTCGCGACGAGGGCTTCCTTGTTCTTCAGCAACGGAAACACTGCAACCTTGATCGGCGCCATCCGCGGATGGAAACGGAGCACGATCCGCGTTTCCATTTTACCCTTATCATCCGGAGCCTCATCTTCGGCGTAGGCGTCGCAAATCAGCGCAAGGACAGTGCGATCCACACCGGCGCTTGGTTCGACCACGTGGGGCACGAAACGCTCTTTCGTCTCCTCGTCGAAATAATCGAGCGGTTTGCCGCTGGCTTTGATGTGCTGGGTTAAATCGAAGTCGGTTCGGTAGGCCACTCCTTCCAGTTCCTGCACACCGAAAGGGAACTCGTATTCGATGTCGTATGTCCCCCTGGAATAAAAGGCACGCTCCTCATCCGAGACCTTCTTCACGTGCAGCCGATCGCGCCTGATTCCGATGTTCTCGTAAAACTTAAGCCGCTCTTCCTTCCAGTACTCAAGCAATTCCAGCCCTTGCTCCGGCCGGCAAAAATATTCGAGCTCCATCTGCTCGAACTCGCGCGATCGGAAGGTGAAGTTGCGCGGATTAATCTCGTTGCGGAAGGCTTTCCCAATTTGGGCGATGCCGAACGGCAATTTCTTGCGCGAAACATCCAGCACGTTCTTGAATTGAACGAAGATCGCCTGGGCCGTCTCTGGGCGCAGGTATGTTAGACTCGATTCATCTTCGGTCGCACCGACGTATGTCTTGAACATTAAATTGAACGGGCGCGGCTCCGTCAAAAGCGAACCGGTTTCGGGGTCGTACCGCCTAGAATTTTCAAGGAAGTTGACACCCGCCAAAATCGCTACAGGCTGAGCGACCCCACGGTTCTTGTAAAACTCCAGTGCCGCTTTAACAGCAGAGTTGAACCCTCTATTC
>QHNB01000336.1:4055-5256 GCA_003217965.1 Verrucomicrobiota bacterium
TTGGGTCCGAATTCGATCCTGTAATTCGTAAACAACTCCCGGAGGTGTGGTGCGAGATCAACACGCGACCAAACAGTGGATCTTTCAGGGTACTGCTCTTCTTTTAGTAGCCTTTGAAGCGAAGCCGCATCTACCGCCCCAACAAAATTTGCAGCCCACGAAGTTTGCGGCGGAATTTGATCTGCGCGGTAGCGCTTACCGGTTAGAAGCGAATCGACCATCGGATCGCTGAACGTTTCTTCGTGTCCGCTTGCTTTCCAAACTGCCCGATTCATCAAAATCGCCCCGTCCAAGCCGACGACATCGTCGCGTTCGCGCACCGTCACACGCCACCAATAATCTTTTACGTTGCGTTTCAGCTCGGTCCCGAGCGGCCCGTAATCCCAGACGCCGTTTAGCCCGCCATAAATCTCGCTTGATTGAAAAATGAACCCGCGCCGCTTACATAAGCTGACGATTTTTTCCATGCGCTGGGCGTCCGTGGGCATGCTCATCTATATCTCAGGAATCGAGAGAATGGGAATGAAGGAGATGCACGGCAAAGCCGCCTGGGAAGCGGTGGTGAAGCGGGGATGCTGAACCATGAACGCAGGAAAACAGGAAGGAAACGAAACCTCAAAACAGAAACCAAGACTCGGGAAAGAAGCGCCGCGCTGGGGGTCTCGCCTCACCTGAACAACTTTCCTGCGTTCCAGCTTTCCTGAGCGATTCTCTTTCTACTTCTCGACTGTGACCTCGGTCTTGACTGAGTTGGCAATGAAACAATTGTCGTGGGCGGCGTGATGCATCTTGTCGAGTTCTTCGGCGGTTGGAGTTTTATCACCGGACCATCTGATTTTGGGCCGTAGCTCCACCCGTGTAATTGCCATTTTGCCTTCCGAATTCTTTTCCATGTGACCGATCGCCTCGTCGATGTACTCGTCGAGGACGAACTTCTGTTTACACGCGATCGAGAGAAACGTGAGCATGTGACAGCTGGAAAGCGATGCCACAAACGCTTCTTCCGGATCGACGTTCACCGGATTGCCAAGATAGGCCGGCGCTGCCGATGCCGTCATGGTATGACCACCATCGAAACTCCAGGTGTGATCCCGCGGATATTTCTGATAAGTGAAATCAGCGCCGCCGCGCTCCCAATGCAGGGTAACTTTGTGTTCGGACATGCTGTTCCATAGAGTGAAGCGCGGCGGAGGGCAAACTG
>QHNB01000337.1 GCA_003217965.1 Verrucomicrobiota bacterium
CTGCTCGCGAATGCGTTCGGAGTCCCTCAGCGACAGTTTGACGCCGTGTGGCTGTTTCGGCGGCGGCCAACAACAAATCTTCTGGCAACGAGGACCGCTCCCTCTATTTTCCTTTTGTCATGTCGAGCGGCAGCCGAGACATGTCTGAATATTGTTGGTTGCCCGCGGCCAAAGATTCGCGCGATTAGCTCAGTGGTAGAGCGCTTGCTTCACACGCAAGAAGTCGCTGGTTCGATCCCAG
Source organism: Verrucomicrobiota bacterium (assembly GCA_003217965.1). Classification (GTDB taxonomy): domain Bacteria; phylum Verrucomicrobiota; class Verrucomicrobiia; order Chthoniobacterales; family UBA10450; genus AV69. The sequence continues at coordinate 242 of QHNB01000337.1, forward strand.
CATCGCGCACCATTTTCAGAAAGCGGTCACCGCGGCAAGAAGTCGCTGGTTCGATCCCAGCATCGCGCACCATTTTCAGAAAGCGGTCACCGCGGCGACAAGTCGCAGATTCGAACCCTGCATCGCGCATTTTCTGCCGGTTCAGAGCTGTCCGCGACAGAGGCGGTCTCTGACAGGCTAGGCGTCTTATCTCCAACGTTTAGCAAAAGCGGTTCAGCCTAGTCTCCGGAACCGGATGCATAGGTGCAGACCCTTCGCCGTTATTCCGCGATCCGCACCCCGAAATTCTTGCGTCTTCCTTCAGTCTGCAATCCGCATTTCACAGACCGCGTTCCCTGCTTTAGCTTTCAGCTCGCACCAGGTAAGAACTAGGAACATGCCGCCGGGGAACTGAGCCGCGTCGTAGAGTTTTCCCAGCGTAGACACGATCCGCGTTGCCGCCGTCTTTTCTTTCCAATCACAAACCACTGAT
>QHNB01000198.1 GCA_003217965.1 Verrucomicrobiota bacterium
CGATTGCGTACGTCGCCGTGCTCAACCCCGAGGGCGGGCCCGATGCGCTGACGACGATCGACGTCAACGCGTCGTCGACGTCCTACGGCGCCGAGATCGCGCGGGTCGACATGCCGAAGGCTGGCGACGAGCTCCATCACTTCGGGTGGAACGCGTGCAGCTCGTGCCTCTGTCCGTACGCGCCGCATCCGCATATGGAGCGGCGCTACCTGATCGTCCCCGGCCTCAAGTCGTCGCGCATTCACATCTTCGACACCAAGGGCGACCCCGCGACGCCGCGGCTCGTGAAGGTGATCGAGCCGGATGAAGTTGCCAAGCGCACGGGCTACTCGCGGCCGCACACGACGCACTGCGGCCCCGACGGGATCTACATGAACGCCCTCGGCGCGCCCGACGGCAACGGGCCGGGCGGCATCTTCGTCATCGATCCGCAGACGTTCGAGGTTCGCGGGCCGTGGGAGAAGGAGCGCGGCCCGCAGCACCTCGCGTACGACTTCTGGTGGCATCTCGGCTTCGACACGATGATCACGAGCGAGTGGGGCACGCCGAACATGGTCGAGAACGGCGTCGACCCCGAGCTGCTGCTCGCCGGCAAGTACGGCCACGCGCTGCACGTGTGGGATCTGCAGCGGCGCCGGCACCTGCAGACGCTGGATCTCGGGCCCGAACAGCAGATGGTGCTCGAGCTGCGGCCGGCGCACGATCCGAAGAAGGCCTACGGATTCGTCGGCGTCGTCACCTCGCTCAAGGATCTGTCGTCGTCGATTTGGACGTGGTATCGAACCGACGCCGGCGCATGGGCCGTCAAGAAGGTGATCGAGGTTCCGGCCGAACCGGCCGCGGCCGATGATCTGCCGCCGCTGCTCAAAGGCTTCAACGCCGTCCCGCCGCTCGTCACCGACATCAACCTGTCGCTCGACGATCGATTCCTCTACGTCTCGTGCTGGGGAACCGGCGAGCTGCGCCAGTACGACGTCAGCGACCCGTTCGCGCCGCGGCTCGCCGGATCGGTCCGCCTCGGCGGCATCGTCGGGCGCGCCGCGCACCCGTCGCTGACCAACAAGCCGCTGAACGGGGGGCCGCAGATGGTGGAGGTGAGCCGCGACGGCCGGCGCGTGTACGTCACCAACTCGCTCTACGCGTCGTGGGACGCGCAGTTTTATCCGGAAGGCATCCGCGGCTGGATGGCGAAGCTCGACGCGCAACCCGACGGCGGGTTCCAGCTCGATCGCGATTTCCTCCTCGAGTTCGGCGGCCTGCGTCCGCATCAGGTCCACCTCGAGGGCGGCGACGCGTCGTCGGACTCGTACTGCTTCTCGTAGTGCTCGTCATGGCGCACTGGACGGACCAGGCGATCGCGCCCTGGGGCACGCTGCTGCTCCTCGGCGCCTTCCACGGCATCAATCCCGGAATGGGATGGCTGTTCGCCGTTTGCCTGGGGTTACAAGAACGCCGGCGCAAAGCGGTGCTGGCCGCACTGCCGCCGATTGCGCTTGGACACGCGTTATCCGTGGGACTGGTCGTGGCTTTCATTGCAGTGCTGCGAACAGATCTACAGCCGCGCGTCCTTAAATATTCAGCGGCGGCGATTCTTATTTTGTACGGTCTATATCGGCTCGTGCGGGCGCGGCATCCCCGCTGGGTCGGCATGCGGGTAGGATTTGGCGATCTCACCCTCTGGTCCTTCCTGATGGCATCAGCCCACGGAGCTGGATTGATGCTGATTCCGGTGTTCCTGGCAACGACTTCGTCCGATCCTCACGCTGCCATGAGCCATCACCACGCAAGCGGATCTCATGCTTCGCATCTTCCTATTATCGCCGGTCCGGGATTCTTGACCGCGGCGGTTGTCGTCCACACCTTGGGCCATTTACTAGTAGCTGGCCTGGTGGCTTTGTTGGTTTATGAGAAGCTAGGTTTAGCAATTCTGAAGACGGCCTGGTTCAACATCGATTTCACCTGGGCCTTGGCTCTCTTCGCCACCGGTATCATTCTGGCGCTGATGTAAACCTTGTTCCTGCACCTTGATTGAGATGCGTTACTGATGAATAAATTTGAACCGAACGCTTACTCTCATCTTTGGTTCAAGTTTTTTCATATCGGAATTGCGGAAACCCGCACGGCCCGAGAGATCGACTTTGTTTGTGCCTGCGCCCCTTTGCCTCGCTTCCGCAAAGTTATCGATCTCTGTTGCGGGATGGGACGACATGCACGGCACCTTTTCAACCGTGGGTATTTCGTTACCGGAGTTGATCGTGATGGCGTTGCTATTGCGAGAGCGCGCGAACTGTCAGGAGGTCCGAACTACATTCAGGCAGACGTCCGTGATTATCAGCTTGATGCCTGCGCTTACGATTTAGTCATCATGATGTCTCAAAGCTTTGGTTATTTTGACGCATCCACGAACTGCGATGTGCTTAGGCGCCTAGGAGCAAGCGTGCGAGAGGGCGGGCGCGTTGTTCTGGATCTTTGGAACCCAGAATTCTTCAGCGCTCACCAGGGAGAACGGGATCTCGAGTTACCCGATGCGATGGTTCGCGAGAGAAAACGCGTGGAGGACGGCCGGCTCTTTGTGCACCTCGACTACCCGGACGGCGGGTACGATGACTTCGACTGGGAGTTGTTCGGTCGAGAGCAAATCATTTCGCTGGCTGATTCAATGGAGCTGGACCTGATCATCGCTTGCACAGACTTTGATAGGGCTGTTGGACCGGATCCGAGTAACCCCCGCATACAATTCGTTCTAGAGCGCCGGGCTGCATGATGCCCCACAAGCCTGGCAAGATGATACTTTTTGCTTTTGCAATAACGTAATTGCGTCGGGGGCGCGGTTCGGTGAACCGCGCCTACCTATTTCTGTGGCGGCGCTTTTCGATTAACTGCAGCCGGCTTGCCGAAGTTACAAGCAGGCATTATTGGCTGCTTAGGTAGATCAAACAGCTAGTGACTAATCAATCAGAACAGGGGGAGTATTATGTCCGTTTCAGATAAGTGTTGTTCGCTTGCGCCTTACTTCAAAGTATTCAGTAGTAAGTTGGAGGCGTTCAAGAAACTTTGTGATCAATTCGCTGCCAAAACGAATAAGGAAACAAAATGCCTTTATTATGGATTCAGCTTTGACGGCGACCAGGCTCATTGCCGGGAAGGCTACGAGGACGCTGAGGGCCTTCTAGCGCACCTTGAAAATGTGGGGCCGTTGCTCGAGGAAGCGCTGAAAATTGCCAAGATAACGCGTTTAGAAGTCCACGGCCCGGAAGGCGAGTTGGCAAAGTTGCGCGAACCGCTCGCCAAACTGAAGCCACAATTCTTCACTCTTGAGTATGGTTTCCGCCGGTGAGCTTACGATCGCCCCTAAGACGACGGACCGGCTTGTTAAATTCCTTGCCAATTGACCTAACCGAAATATTTGGCATGTACCGGATATGAATACTCAAGAAGTCGCGAATAAAGTGGTTGAGCTCACACGCAAGCAGGCATGGAAGGAAGCGCTGGATACTCTCTACTCCAAGGACATTGTTAGCGTCGAATCGCAGGCCATGGGCGGTGGCTCGCCCGAGAGCCGCGGGATCGACGCGGTGCGGGGAAAGACCGATTGGTGGATAAACAATATGCAGGTGCACAGTGTGAAGGTAAACGGGCCATTCGTCGCGCATGACCGGTTTGTGGTGGAATACGATGTAGATGCGACGGACAAGAATTCGAAGCAACGCATGCAGATGTCAGAGGTAGGCGTTTATACCGTTAAGGACGGCAAGATCGCCCGCGAAGAGTTCCTGCCGCACACCGGTAAAGAAAAATGAACGTTCGCGCTTTCCTGTAATCGCGTCCCATCACTATTCGTAAGCAACGCTAGCCCCGAGTCGGGCGTTGAAGTCCGATCTCGCCACAGGAGGAGTGCGTTCAATTATTTCACCCCGGCCTGCGAAGTCCTCTGCTCTCGGCATTGTGCCACGGAGCAGCGGGGTGCCCGGATCAATTTGCCAGCTGCCTTTAACCTTTTGAACCCACGCAGGATTCGGCTGAAAATCGACTCACTGAGTCCATCGCGCGAGCCCGCATCTATGGGTAGCACATACGAAGCAGACGCGGTTGATCACCAAGTGCGATGATAAAGAAGTGACCGTAATCGTTCTCAGGAATACTGACCGGTACGGCGATTCCAAGCGCCCTTATCAAATCCGGAATGGTATTTCCATGTGCAACGACAAGGGCGTTGCCATGCACCTCGCGGAGTTTGGCCGCGAGGGTCGCGGTCTCTGTCGCACGAACAACTGTCGGGGTAATCTTAAGAGCAATAGCAGTCGGTGCGGCTGTTTCTTTCGTGCGCTTGAACTCGGTGGTGAAAATAGCACTGATCTCTGAATCTCGCAGCATGCGCAGGAGTGTTTCGGCGCGCGCGCGTCCAGCTTCGGACAGCGACGGATCATCGCCCTCCCTGCTCGCTTTTTCGGCGTGACGCACAATCATCACGATCGATTCCGCACGTACCGCTAAAGCGGACATTAGAAGAAGAAGACAAAGGAGAAGGCGTTTCATAACGGTGAGGTTATCAGATAAACGCTGGGCAGGGACAAACATTTGACGGCGTCCGCTCATACGACTGCGTGTCGATGTGGAAAAAGACCGGAAACGACCGGCGCGTCGCTTACCACGCCGAGGTAAAAGCGGAATAGGTGGGTCGTCAGAGGCCAGAGGTCGGAAGTAAGATCAAAATGTCAGAGATCCGTCGTGAAGATTGCGTGAAGCGAATCGCTTTGCATAAGCTGGAGACGATGACGGAATCCGAAACTGCGCCCGTTACCGGCTTCGCGGCCTTCATCCGCTCGGAGTATCCACTCTTCGTCGGACTTGTTACTGCTGCGATCTTTCTGGCGCTCGGCAATCAAGCAGTGGAAGACGTTTCTCATCCTTACGCAATGGCGGCGGTCTTTGTCTGGTTGTTCGTCGGCGTTCTTTGGTCGGCGATTTCGGTGGTGCGACATGCCGACTGTCTCGCGCTGAAGTGCGGGGAACCCTACGGGACACTCATCCTAACGCTCTCCGCCATCACTATTGAAGTAATGATGATCTCGGCCGCGATGCTACACGGGGCGAATAATCCAACCCTCGCACGAGATATGATGTTCGCCGTCTTGATGATTGCGCTCAACGGTCTGGTCGGACTCTCTCTGCTATTGGGCGGGCTGCGCTACCACGAGCAACACTACAATATCCAGGGTACCAGCGCTTATCTCAACACGATCATGGCGCTGTCGGTGCTGGGATTAGTACTGCCGAACTACACAACGTCGATGTCGGGACCGAGGTTTTCGGCGGTCCAGGAGCTATTTTTGGTCGTCACCTCCTTGAGCTTTTACGCCATTTTTCTGCTCATCCAGACGAGACGACACCGTCAATACTTTCTCGAATCGCAGGAGGTGACGATGGCGGCGGATTCGGGTCATCATCCAATGCACTCCACCATTTACCATACGGTGATGTTGTTTCTTTATCTCATCGTGGTAATCGTGCTGGCAGAGAAGTTCGCCATTCCGTTGGATAACGCGATTGAGCGCTTCGGCATGCCGCAAGCGTTTGGCGGTGCGATTGTCGCCGGCTTGGTGTTGGCGCCCGAGGCGTTGAGTGGCATCAATGCCGCGATGCGAAATCAGTTGCAACGTTCGGTCAACATCCTACAGGGATCTGTGCTTGCCTCAATCGGGCTAACTATTCCCGCCGTTCTCATCATCGGATTGGTCACGAAGCGATCAGTGACGCTCGGTATCGAAGGGGGCAACCTTCCACTGCTTTTGCTCACGTTGGCCGTGAGCGTGGTCACGTTCGGCAGCGGTCGAACAAGTGTGTTGCAAGGTTGCATTCACTTACTGCTGTTTGCCGTGTTCTTCCTGCTGATTTTTGCGCCCTGATGTCTGTTTCTGGCGAGGCTTAATCCCAACTAGTTCATCACTGTCCGCGCACGGTGTTAATGCGGCGGCTGAGCCAGTCAACTTCATCCGTGAATCCGGCCGCGCGATCGACTCGTTCGAGTTCCGTATAGCGTTTGAGCACCTCGAAACCGATGCTCCATTGCAGCTTGCGCAGGCAGACCGGGCAAAGATGCAACGGGCGGCGGTCGCTTTCGACCAGATGATTTGAGCCGTTCATCAGGCAGTTGAAATAGGTGCAATGGGCCAGACCGAACATGTGTCCGGTTTCATGCGCGAGCACCTTGCAGCTTCGGCGCAGCAAGAGAATGTCGTATCCGGCCGCGCGCGATTCACCGTAAAAGGCCGGATCGTAGCGGGCGAAGCTATAAACACCAACGCGGTCGCGGAGCGATGCCTGTCCGAAAACGAAATTCCAGGACGGCTCGGGGTAAAGATCTTCCATCGTGATCGCCAGAATGCAGAAAGCGTCCGCGGGAAGGCGGCTCGTCAAAAAGGTAAGGACATCGCCGGTAAGAATCTGCTGGTTGCCGGTAACGGGATTGCGGCGGGTTTGGAATTTGGAGGACTGAATTGAAATTGGCGGCAGTGCCTTCACTTCAACGGCGAAGAATGCGGCGGCAAATTCGCGCAGCCTATCAATAGATGGGCTTCGCTCCGGCGCGAAATCGCCGAGGGGTTGTAAATAAATAATGCGCCGGCTTTGCGTAGGCCGGTTTGGTCGCGAGGTTTTGAATTCATCGAACGTCTGTCCCGGTTCATCGTGAACGGCGAGCCAGTCGTTCGGTCCCGGGTTTGGAATGGGATCGAAACTGCCGGCATCGGGGGCGAAGGCGCGCTGGACCGGAAGCGGCAGTCCGTTCCGTTCGCCGATCGCGTCGAGTATCGTCTTTTGACTCGGGGGTGCGAAGGTCATCGCGGCAGCAGCTGTCAAAATTCTGGCGGCCAAGCCGCATTTTTTTAGCATCGATCTGAATTCATCACGAAACAAAACAGCCATTGGTTCACGGCGACCGAGCGCCGTGGCTACAGCGGATTGTACCGGCTCGCTCTGCCGCGGCGCTCTCGGGCATGATACGTCTGAGATCGGGCATCTTAGACAGCGGCTAATCTACCTCTATTTTCGGCCAAACACCTCTCGCAGATCGCCTTTCGCACGTTCGAGAACGCGCTTTTGTTTTTGAGGCAGGTTTTTTCCAGCGCGATTGATGTAGAAATTCAGCATCGACATTGCTGACTGATATGGCGTGCCTTTACGCCGTTTGCTCCTTTGAGCCGAGCGCTTTAGTGAGAGGGCAATCCGGTGTGGATCGGTCGATTTAAAGACGCTCGACTCAAGATCGAGTGCGTCGCTGTGCTGGGTCACCCTGGCGGACCATCGCCGGTTCCTGGATCGGCCTCGAGTTTTCGCTGATTTTTTCGCTGTCCCGCTCATCCGTCCGGCAGATGGTCGGATGCGATTTCGGCGGTCATCCGCCTTCGTGGCCACTACGGCGCGACAGGTAGACCGCCGCTGCGGCAAGATTCGAGGATCGGAGATCGCCACTACAACCCCGCGACTGCGCGCGTGCCCGAGCGAGACACTGCGTATATTCCTTACCGACAGGAGTTCACCGTTATGACTGATGATCCTTCACCCTCTATGCCAGAAGTTCGAACCGGGCAGACGCCCACGAAGCTCACCAAGGGAGAATACCTGAAACGGTGGCGTCAACGCTTCTACGATCCGGGCTTTGAGAAATGCGATCCGGAATTGGACAGGATCGCCGAAATCGCTTGGGATGTGTACGATAATTCGCGCAAGGCGCCGCGGACCCGGAAGGCCGGCCCGGGTTTCACTGATCCCGAACATGAACTGCCGATTGAGTGGCTGGACGCGCGGCAAGCGATAATCGAAGCCCAGAATCGATATGAATCTGCTGAGTCCCCGTCGCGTGTTCTGCTCATCTGTGCTTCTCCACGCACTGATCAGACCTGCCCAAGCGAGATATCGAAGACATTTCGCCTTACGCAAGCAGCGAAAGAGATCATCGAGGGAGCCGAAAGATTTGAAGTCGATTTCCTCGATCTCAGTGTGCTGACGGCGGAATACGGTCGCGTAATTTACCCATGCAAATCATGCGTCTCGACCGCGATGCCGCTCTGTCATTGGCCGTGCAGTTG
>QHNB01000199.1 GCA_003217965.1 Verrucomicrobiota bacterium
ATCCCTCTGATCCGTCGGGAAGACGTAAAGGGGTTCGTACATCGTAAACCGGTGTGGATGATCCGGCCGCTCGGAATCAACACGGTTCGTCGCCAGGCTGAGATAATGGAGACAGAGACCCGACGTTTCTACGAGCGCGCTGCCAGTAAAGTCAGCGACGCGTCGACGCGAAAGCTACTTGGAGACTTGGCGGAGGCGGAGCGAAAGCATGTGACTCTGGCCGACAATCTCCAGCAGGAATACCTGACTCCTGACGCTAAGGCTCAAGAAGAGAAAGCCCATCGGAGGTTGTTCGTTCTGCAAATCGTGCAGCCCGGGTTGGCGGGATTGATGGATGGTTCAGTGTCAACTCTTGCGCCAGTATTTGCGGCCGCCTTTGCGACCCACAACAGCCACGCCGCCTTCCTGGTTGGTCTCGCCGCCAGTGTCGGAGCGGGCATTTCAATGGGGTTCGCTGAGGCGGCTTCTGATGACGGCAGCCTGACCGGCCGCGGCAAACCGTTGCTGCGTGGAGTCGTCTGCGGATTAATGACTACGGCAGGCGGAATCGGTCACACGCTGCCATATTTGATTCCAGATTTTCGAACCGCCACCGCCATTGCCGTGGTGATCGTGGCAATTGAACTCTTGCTCATTAGTTGGATTCGAAACCGGTTTATGGATACACCCTTTCTCCGCGCCGCATTTCAAGTGATTGTCGGAGGAGTGTTGGTCTTTCTAGTTGGGATCTGGATTGGAAGCTCGTAATCCCGCACGGCCACCCGAACGCCTTCGGGGTGGCAATGCATAATCGAAGGCCGCGAAAACGCTTGTCCTGTGGCGGAGCGGAACTCTATCATTGCGCGTCTGTCGGGAACGGCACGGAGTGGCCGCGCCGATGGCAAGAAACCGGGAACTTTGGGATTTATCTAACAGGAGACGTGTATGAAAAAACTCGCGCTAGTAATTACACTTGCTGCTCTACCTGCTTTTTGGCTGATCCACGCCGCAGAGACGAAGGTGGTGGTGCCGAAAGGTAAAACCTACGTAAAGCTCGACGCGAAAGGAAAAGAAATTGCGCGTTTTAGTTCCGGCCAAACAATGACCCGAACCGTGGACTGCGCGCAGGTTCCTTGTCCGACCACGTTCGGAAAAGACGTAGTCTGCTGGAAGTGCAAGGAACGCCCGGTGGCAAACCCTCCAGCAAGCAGGCAATAATCAGACAGACCGCCGCAATGTAGCGGCGGCGGTTTGGAATACCGTTAGGTAGCAATCAAACGAGCGGAGCTCGAACGTGAATCGAGTTGGGTCTCTTTTCGTTTGGATGGTGGCATACTGCGGGCCGGGGGTGCCGGATTGACTTTGGCGCGCTGGTCGCCGCGACTTTGCTATGGACGAATTTCGGCCCGAATTAGTCCGGTTATACCGTCGCGTACCATAAAGCCGCTGGCCCAGCTGTCGTAGAAATATTGCTCGTAGCGCCAAACCATCTTTAGGCGACTGCCGTTTTGTTTCTGCCAAACCAGCTCATAATAGTTATGTCGTTTCCAGGACGGCGAGTGCCCGGTCATAAAGTTAAACGCAAGCGGAGTAGGCCAGCTCATCATACTCCGTCCAATGCGAAAAACCGTGCGATCAGCGGCGGCGGGCTTTACAGAAAATATATTGGGATCGACCGAAGATTGCTTGGCATGACCAAGCGTGATTGAGCTCGGTCCAGCCATAACTGCGAAATCGCCGGATTCGCTTATTTCGACGTGAAGCGGGAGCAGCTGATCATTGGCCGGCATCAAACTCATAGGTCGGTCATCGAGTTGGATGCTGCCGGTAGCGCTGTCGCGAATATCGAAACCGAGGGCTAAGATTGGATGTGATTCGATCTCGGCGGTCCGAAACCGGTCAAGGAACATGGAGACGGGCCTCGCGATCACCACCCACAGCACTAACGCGAGAACAACAACGCCCGCGATCGCCGCGGTGCGGAGCAGGAGTCGACCCATTCAACAAGAGAATGACTGGAACCGCGTAATCAGCAACTTCTCGATATGCGGATCATTCACTGCTACCAGCGACGACGGAGATCGTGCGCACGCGCGGCTTGCTGGAACCAACTGATCTGTGTTTCGTATCAATGCGATTATCCGTCCGAAGCGAGTGGGCTTCCCCGCGTTACACACTGCCCGGTTTATGACGCGAGTTTCTCCTGCATTCCATCCGACTGCGTTTCGTTACTTGATTCCGATAACCATTGAATCCGGACCGACCAGGCGCTCGACACGCGTCTGTCTGAAACCAACTTCCGTCATCCAGGCCTGAGCGCTTCATAAGCTTTACGCAGGAGCATCTTTTTTTCTTCCAGATTCCAATCGTGCAAAATGTGGCCCATGACGAGAACCTCCGCGCGCGGCAGGGGATCGGTAAAAAAGCTCCCGCCGCAAAACCTCAGCCTCTCAGCCAATCCATGGTGGGCGACATATCTTTCAAAAATGGGACGAACTGCTTCGAGATCAAAGCCGGTGCCGGTGATGTGCGAGTGGGCGAGAGCGACTTGGACTGACAACGCACCCTGCGCGCAGCCGATATCGGCGAACGTTTTGTAATTTTTCCATGGAAATTGCTGCGCGATCGCCATCGCCGCGCTGAGACTGATTCCGGTCATCGCGCTGAGAAAACTCTCGAGCGTCTCTGGGTCGGCATAGATTTTCTCGAACGGATTCCCGCCGGTTTTCGCTTCATTCTGCGGCTTCCCTGTGCGCAAAGCCTCGGTTAAGCCGCCCCAAAATGGATACAGTCGCGCGTTCGCCATCTCAAGAATCCCCCCGGCATAACTCGGTTTGGCCCGGTCGAGGAAGAAGTCCGTCTCCGGCGTATTCCGATATTTGCCATCCTCGCGCTCGAGCATGTGCAGCGCCACCAAAGCATCGAGAAAATCGCGAACGCTACGCTGATGCAGCTTCAGGCGGGAAGCGATTGTGTTTGCATCAAGTGGTCCCTTTGCCAGTTGAGTGAAAAGATCGATCTCGATCGCGCTGAGCAAAGTTTTTGATCCCCAGAAGCCGAGACCGAGCTGCATGATCCCTTCGGGCGTAATTTCTTTCGTCACGGCACAACCTTTAACATATGAACAAAACAATTGAGGCGAAAGGTTTTGCGCTCAGTCTCATCATTGCCGGGAACAAAGGCCGCGCGGGTTGAAATTTACAGGAAATTCGTCATTTCGGACAAGCTGGGTATCCTCGTCGTTCTGAACTACCAGCAATTTCATGTCTGCTACTTTTCTTTCCGCCATAGGGTTTCAGACAAAATGCACAGAATTTACAAAATAAATTTCCGAAAACATTCTGATCATTTTGTTAATTCTGTCGGAAAATTCGCTGCCGCAAACGAACTGCAAGCACCTTGATCCGCTACATCACAGGCCGATTGAACCCGAAAGCTTTCACGAGTTGACCTAAATGGCATGTTGGAAGCCGCTCAAGCGGGCTGACTAAATAACTTGTTCAGTTCGTCGGAACGAGCGGCGTCGGCAAAGGCGTTGAAGGATCCGCTGGTGAGACTCCGAGCAACGCGAATAAAGGCGTTCCATGCTACTAATGCCAAACCTGAGCCGACGGAAATACGCCGTACTCCCAAATCCGAAAGTTGCGACATGGCCAGCTGGTGGTTAAAGCCCGAGACGAGGACATTCACTGGCTTTGGACTGACTGCTCGGACAATTTCTGCAATCTCCTCCGGTTCACTGACACCTGGCGCATAAAGACAATCAGCACCTGCTGCCGCGTAGGCCACGAGGCGTTCAATCGCGACGTGAAAGGGATCAGCCTGGCCAACCAGCCAGGCTTCACAGCGCCCCGTAAGCACCACCGGAATTCCCGAGGCGTCAATCGTCTCACGCGCCGCCCGAATACGATCGACGGCCAAGCTAGTTTCATAAAGCGGCGAATCGGCGCGTCCGGTATTGTCCTCAATCGACAAGCCGGCAACACCGGTCGCGATACATAGCTTCACGTTTGCGGCTACGCCCTCGGGCTCGTCCGCGTAACCTGACTGGAAATCGGCATTCACCGGCCGGGGGGTTGCTTCAACGATTTCACCGATATGTGCCAGCATCTCGTCACGAGGAACAGCGCCGTCCTGCTTCCCACGCGAAAAGGCGAAACCAGCAGAAGTGGTGGCTAACGCTTCGAATCCAAGGTCGTGCAGATACACCGCCGTCCCTACGTCCCATGGGTTCGGCAGAATAAAACAACCCGAGTGATGAAGTGCGCGGAACTTTTCAATAACGGGCGGCTGAGCAGTCTGCTTCATTGTGCCACCCTAGAGATACAGGACGAATCTGGCGAGGTTTGTCTTAAATTCTGCGCGATGCGGAACGAGCAACCGGCGCTCGCTTTAGTACTTGGAATTTTACCGCCTAGACTCGATTAGTCGGTCGCAGCTCAGCATTTCCGACAAGTTCTAGCCTTACGGCATCTGCTTGCAGCGCGGCCACGACTCCGGCGATTACCTCGTCCAGCGGCGTTCCCAACTCGGCCGCGCCGCGCACGATGTCTTCACGGCTGACTGCGCGAGCGAATGCCTTGTCTTTCATCTTTTTGTTCACCGCCGCCACATCCACCTCATGAACGCTTTTCGATGGACGAACGCGTGCCACAGCGATAACGAACCCGCTCAATTCATCCACGGCGTAGAGCGTTCGTTCGAGCGGCGTCTCTCGAGTTACACCCGAATAATCAGCATGGGAGAGAATGGCACGACAAATCTCCTCATTCCACCCGTGTTCCCGCAGCCAGGCCACTGCCACAAACGGATGCCCTTCGGTCGCGCTCTGTTCCTGGTTGGGATGGCGCTCATAATCCATGTCGTGCAGTAATCCTACCGCCTGCCATAGGTCAGCGTCAGCGCCTTGGAGTTGCGCGAAGTGCCGCATCGAGTCAGCGACTGCGTAGCAATGTCGGCGCAAGCTGTCCGACGCGACCCATTCCTGCAAAATACCAAGAGCGCGATCCGTTAATGTAGTCACGATTCCAACTGTAATGCCGATAAATATGGCGAGATCGCTTGCGCGCGAAACGGTTTCTTAACAGCCATCCGATTGAATCCAACTCCATCTTCCAATTGCATGATACCCGCACGATGCCACCTTTGCCGATGTTTGTTCGTTCACTAACGGCACCATTTGCTTCTTTCGCTCGCAAACCAGCGCTTCGATGTCTCTGGTTTATAATTACTGTGGCGCTGGTAAACGGCGCAACCGCCGCAGAGAGACGCCCTATCAGCGAAAAGGACTTGTTCGATTTCGTCTGGATTGGTGATCCGCAAGTATCTCCAGATGGCAATCGGGTAGCTTTTGTTCGAGTCACGGTGAACGACAAAAAGGAGGGCTACGACACTTCCATCTGGTCGGTAGCGGTTGCTGGGGGAGAAGAGCCACACCGCCTGACAACCGGTAATCATGATACCGCGCCGCGTTGGTCGCCCGACGGCAAGTATCTTGCCTTTCTGCGATCGACAGAAAAGGACGGGAAACCTGAACCGCCACAACTGTTCATGCTGCCATTGACCGGAGGCGACGCCTTCGGATTTACCACCCTGCCTAAAGGTGCGACTGCTGCGGTCTGGTCGCCTGATGCAAAACAGATTGCTTGCACTAGTAGCACGGATGCAGAGGACGTGGGGAAGCAAGAGGAGAAAAAGCGAAAGGAAGAGGAGCTAAAAAAAGCGGCTGCGGAATCGGCGGATTCGATGACTGCACAGACAGCTTCTCCAACACCGCCAACGAAGCGAGAAGATGAGGGCGCGCACGAAAGCGATATTCACGTCATCACGCGCGCCGTCTATCGCTCGAACGATGAAGGCTATCTCGATCCAAAACGTCCCCAACACATTTGGCTGATTCAAGCCCCACATACGAGCGATGAAAAAGTTCAACCAAAGCAATTGACCAATGGCCGGTTCGATGAGGCAGAGCCGCTTTGGTCCACCGACGCTAAAACCATTTACTTCGCTTCGTTGCACATAGACGAGCCATACTATGAATTGCCCAAGAGCGAACTTTACTCTGTCGCTGCAACAGGAGGCGAACCAACCAAGCTCACCACGATTGAGATGGGGGTCGAAGGTCTTTCACTTAGCCCCGACGGGAAGCAAATGGCATTTATTGCCTCAGCTACTAAACCGGTGAATTCCTACACTCAGCCCGATCTCTGGACAATCGAGCTCAGGCCGAATGCCAAGCCGCGCAATCTAACGGAGAAATTCGATTTCGACGTGGGCTACGGTGTGTTCGGAGATAATGCACCGCCGCGTGGGGCCGGCCGCAACCGCCCGATCTGGAGCCCAGACGGAAACAGCATTCTTGAAGTTTATGGTAAAGAAGGTCGGACGAATCTCGCGAAATTTGACGGGATGACGGGTGCGGTCACGGAAGTGACGCAAGGGAACCAAGCAATCATACGTTTTGGCGCCTCGCCCGACAGCAAGAGAATAGTTTATCTTGTTTCAACCCCAACCCATGTTGGGGATCTGTTCACGTTCGATCAAAATGGCCAGCCCCGACAGATTACGGATATCAATCACGATTTGTTTAGTCGGCTAGAGCTGACTGAGCCAGAGGAGATCTGGTATGAGAGCTTCGATGGCAAGCGCATTCAGGCCTGGTTACAGAAACCGCTGGGATTTGATGCGCATAAAAAATATCCTCTTATCCTGAACATTCATGGCGGCCCGCATGCGGCTTATGGCTATATCTTCGAACACGAGTTTCAATGGATGGCGGCAAAAGGTTACGTTGTCCTATTTCCGAATCCGCGCGGAAGTACCAGCTATGGCCAGGAATTCGGTAATGTGATCCAATATCACTATCCTGGGGATGACTTTCAGGATTTAATGCGCGGTGTCGATGAAGTAGTCCGGCGCGGCTACATCGACGACAAGAAGCTTGGAGTAACTGGTGGCAGCGGCGGCGGATTACTCACTAACTGGGTAGTTGGCCACACGCAGCGGTTTACCGCGGCTGTCGCTCAGCGCGATATCGCGAGTTGGGAAGCGTGGTGGTACACGGCGGATTTCACCTTATTCCAGCCAAACTGGTTCAAGGCACCGCCCTTCGATGATCCCGACGATTTTAAAGCGCGGTCGCCCATAACCTATATTAAGAATGTAAAGACGCCGCTCATGTTAGTTTTGGGCGAAACGGATTCGCGCACTCCGCCCGGAGCAGGCGGTGAGGAGATGTTTCGTGCGCTCAAGTTTCTCAAAGTTCCCACCGTGATGGTAAAGTTCCCAAACGAGACGCACGAGTTATCGCGGTCGGGTCAGCCCTGGCATCGGATTGAGCGGCTCCAACACATTGTCGGGTGGTTTGACCATTGGCTATTAGGCGTGGCAAAACCCGAGTATGAAGTGGGGACGGAGCGGGAAGTCCCCATCAAAGCTCCTCTGCCAGTAAAGACGGACGTTGGGCAACAGGGGAGACCGAACTGACGCTTTCGCCCGGAGAAGGTGGCGACAGGGCACCCCGGCTACACTGTACCCGCCGCCTCGCTCAACTAGCCGAGCAGGATTGGTGCGATGATCAAACTTCTTAGTTTCGATTCTGCCGCTGAGGACAGCGGCAGCTACAACATAGCCGAGCACATCGGTCACTAAGATATCATGGCGGAAGAGCATCCCGGCTATTTCAATTCTTATGGAAGTTTACCCATAACTCAGTTTTACTTTAATGGCGGGCTTCGAGGCAGGTCCGAAAATTCTTCGGGCTGGCAAAAAAGAGGGGCTTAGACAAAGCAAGCGCGGAACAGAGACCTCCACGTCTGTGCGCCGCCAGGCTCAAAGCCTGTGTTCCGGGTTGAACGATTCTGACGGATACTAACTACCTGGACATCTGTTCCCTCGCCTCGAGCTAGGGCTGATTTCAGTTCTAACTGCAACTGAAATTGGAAGCTGCGGCAGATCGAGCCGAATGGCTTTCCTCGGCGGCGGCGAAATGCTATTAGCGGCGCATGGAAACAAAAGGAGAGCATGTCGATAAACCGGAACCGCGCTGGCAAGCCCTTCTTGCCTTTCTCGCCGTCGCCGGAATCGACATGGCGCTGCCGAAAGAACTTATTGTGGGGCCGACTTGGTTGTTGCCGGTTCTTATCTTTGTCTTGCTCGTGCCGACGGTGTTCGCACATCGCATCGGACGTCACTCGCTCAATCACATCCTGGGAATCATAACGAGCAGCGTTATCACAGCCGCCCTCATCGGATCGGTCGTGCTGCTGGTTTCGAATTTGCCGATGAAGAGGGAATCGCCCTTCGCCTTACTGCGATCGGGGGCGGAGCTTTGGCTGACGAACGTGCTTGTCTTTGCTCTTTGGTATTGGCGGCTCGATGGCGGTGGTCCAACGGCGCGCGCACAGCGGCGTGCATTCGGCAGTCGCAGCTTTGTTTTTCCGCAGATGCAAATCGAAAAACAGGAACGGACAAGATTTGAATGTGAAGGTTGGCGGCCCGGCTTCATCGACTATCTTTTTCTCGCTTTTACTCAAAGCTCGACCTTCGGCCCAACAGATGCGCCGCTGCTGGCGCGTTGGGCGAAACTTACCGCGATGACACAAATTGCTATCTCGCTCAGCATTGTCGTGGTGCTGATTTCGCGTGCGGTGGGTGTACTTTAGCCTCGGAAGTACTGTCTGGTCGTCGGCTACCTGCCAATGAGGATCAAAATGCCTGCGATTAGCGCGAGAATGCCCAGGATGACGACTGGAATGGCGAGCGCGAGTGTCGTGACAATTCCGTAAACGATGAGAAAGATTGCCAGCATGAGCATGCCAAGATTTTTAGTGATAACCATGCGCGATCTTGACCCGACCGGCAGAGTTGTGTCACGCCGAAAAGGAGATGGCTCGTTCAGGAGAATTCTCCTCCCGAACTTCTTCGGGTCATTCTCTCAGGTCTGAGTGATGGTTAAACCCAATCTGATCGTTTTTCTTACCGACCAGCAAAGGGTTGATACCCTTGCTTGCTACGGAAACAGCAACGTCCACGCCCCGAACCTAAATAAGTTAACATCCGAATCTGTTATCTTCGACCGCGTCTATGTCACACAGCCGCTTTGCACACCTTCGAGAGCGTCATTGTTGACCGGAATGTGGCCACACAGCACCGGCTGCACCAGAAACAGCGTGCCACTGGATCGGCGCCATCCCACCTTTATCGAGCTACTTCGGGATCAGGATTA
Organism: Verrucomicrobiota bacterium; assembly: GCA_003217965.1. Classification (GTDB taxonomy): domain Bacteria; phylum Verrucomicrobiota; class Verrucomicrobiia; order Chthoniobacterales; family UBA10450; genus AV69. Next base: position 9,206 of record QHNB01000199.1, read on the forward strand.
TGATCCTGCCTA
>QHNB01000338.1 GCA_003217965.1 Verrucomicrobiota bacterium
CGGCTTGATGGCCGAGATGCACCCCGTCGAATACGCCGATGGCGAGAAAAATTGGACCCGGCAAATCGGAAAGTGCAGCGATGGAATGGAGAATTTCCATCGCCTTCGATCAAGCCCCGCGCATGCGCGAAACTTGCGGCAAAGACAACATTCGGGACCTAATCTCGGCTGGCTCGCGATTCCGGATATCGTCCACTGTGATCGCATCGGCCACGTCGAACCGTCCCGATTTCACGCGTCGTAAAATGCTCAAATGGCCGCCGCACCCAAGCGCAGCACCGATGTCGTGCGCGTAGGTGCGGACATAAAAACCCTTGCTGCACACGACCGTAAAATCGATTTCGGGCAACGCAATCCGATCAATAGAATAGCGATATACATGCACCAGTCGTGGCTCGCGCTCGACCGTTTTTCCCTGGCGGGCCAGTTTGTAAAGGGGAACTCCTCTGTGTTTGATCGCAGAAACCATCGGCGGCATCTGATAAAAATCGCCGCGAAATTTTTCAAAGGCACCGCGAATTGCGTTATCGGACAATCCCGAAATCTCGCGCGTTTCGACAACGTCGCCTTCCCGGTCGTGCGTCGCCGTGGAGACTCCGAGCGTCATTGTGCCCGAGTATTCCTTATCTTCAGCCATGAGAAGGTCTTGAATTTTGGTGCCTCGACCAAGAGTCAAAAGAAGCAGACCGGTCGCGATCGGATCGAGTGTGCCGCAATGGCCGACCTTCTTGATTTGCAAACGATGGCGCACCAAGGCGACGACGTCATGTGAGGTCATGCCGACGGCTTTATCTACGAGCAGCACGCCGTCAGGTGTGGTGCCGGATAACATCGCACGCCTTCTCCACAATCTTTTGCGTTACTTCGCTCAACGTCCCGCGCACCCGTGCTCCCGCCGCCAGAGTGTGACCGCCACCACCAAAACTTTGGCAGATCGCGCATACATCGACTGCTTCGTTTTTCGATCGCATGCTCACTCGCACTTTGCCGTCTACTAATTCCTCGAAAAAAATCGCGACGATCACCCCATGAATAGCCCGCAAATGATCGATCAACCCTTCATTATCTTCCGGAAGCGCGCCGACCGATTTTGCCATCTCCTGACTCAGACTGAACCAAGCCAGCTTATCGTCGCATCCGAATTGCATCGTACCGAGCAACAGGCGCAATAGTTCGACCCGGCGTTTCGGATAGTTTTCGTAAAGCAACTGGCTCAAGCGTCCAACATTGACCCCGGCCCGGATCAGATCGGCTGCAATTTCGAACGTTCGGGCTGTCGTATTTGGATATTGGAATGATCCGGTATCCGTTGAAATGGCAGCGTAAAGATTTTCCGCCACCGCTGGAGTCATCGGCAGCTTTGCCGTCGTGATCAGCTCGAAAAGAATCTGACCGGTCGCAGGAGCGAGCGGGTCAATGTAAACGAGATCACCGTAGCCCGGATTGCTTGGGTGATGGTCAATATTAATCCAAAGCTTGGCTTTGCGAACCGCTTCCGCGGCCTTGCCCAGTCGGTTTTGGGTCGCAGTATCGAGCGCGATCGCGACATCAAACTCCTCCGGTGCGTTTGGCGGAAGCGTCAATAGTTCAGCCCCGGCCAAAAAACGATATTTCTCAAGCATGCCTTCCTCGTTCCAGGCGCGGACATCTTTGCCGAGTTCCTTTAGTGACAACGCCAGCGCCAGCGTGCTGCCCAGAGCGTCACCGTCCGGTCGAATATGGCTGAGGACGGCAAATCGGTGGTGTTGGCGCAAGGCGCCCGCGATCGGATCGAATCTGTTTTTGTTCACGCCTCGTTTTCGCGTGGCGGAAGCGGAGCAATCTCCTGCATGATCTCAATCACGCGAGCACCGCTGATTACGCCCGGGCCGGAAGCACCGAGCACGCTGACAAAAACATGCGCACTTTTCAAATCAGACGTGACGTCTACCTGATTGATACTGACAAGTCCTGTCTCAAACGTCATCTCCCGCGCAATAATGCCGCTAAGTTCGCGTTTGAGCAGTTCGTTTACCCGGAGCAATCGATGTTTCATCTGTAGCCGCCCCGCTCTGTCGAGGCGTGTGTTTTATTCGGCACGGCGACAGAGCGCCGTGGCTACATTGTTCACAATTTCTGCGCCACCTGCTCGAGCTGGTAACACTCGATGATGTCGCCCACTTGGTATTCGCTAAAATCTCCGAGCTTAATACCGCATTCGAGCCCGGACCGAACTTCCTTCACGTCGTCTTGGAAACGGCGCAAAGTCGCCACCCCGCCATCGAATACGGGCTGGCGGCGGCGTAAGATGCGTGCTCGGCCCGTGCGCGCGATGCGTCCATCGGTCACCAGACAACCGGCCACAATACCTTTGCTCAATTGGAAAACCTGTTTCACTTCGGCGTGACCAATTACAGTCTCGCGATGCTCGGGCTCGAGTAACCCCGCCATCGCTTCTTTGATCTGATCGATCAGCTCGTAAATGATCGAATACAGCTTGATCTGCACGCCTTCGCGTTTTGCCGCCGTGACCGCCATGTTTTCGACCTTGACGTTAAAGCCGACCACGACTGCGTTCGATGCGCTGGCAAGCAAGATGTCGTTCTCCGAAATGGGTCCAACTCCGGCGTGAATGATATCGAGATCAACTTTCTTGCTCTCGATCTGGTTCAGGGCGCCAGAGAGCGCTTCCAGCGAACCTTGCACGTCGGTCTTCAGTACGATGCGCAGGATTTTTTTACCATCCGCCGCCTCGAGCAACGTTTCCAAGGTGGCCCGCTGCGGTGTCGCCAGCTTACCCGCCCGCATGGCTTCGAGCCGCTCTTCACTCAACGTTTTCGCTTCCCGTTCCGAATCCATTACCAGCAATTCGTCCCCGGCATTGGGCAGACCAGTGAAACCAAGAACTTTCACCGGCATGGATGGCCCGGCCTCTTTTACGGAATTCCCGTGATCGTCTATTAGTGATTTCACTTTGCCGCTGTAATCGCCGCAAATAAACGCATCGCCGATTCTCAGTGTGCCCATCTGGACGATAACGGTCGCAGTCGGACCACGGCCCGCTTCGATCTGCGCTTCAATGACCGTACCGCGGGGTTTCGCCGTCGGCGAGGCCTTCAACTCCATCACCTCGGCTTGAAGCGTCATCATTTCCAAAAGCTGGTCGATATTCGTTCCTCTGGTCGCCGACACTGGCACCGTGATTGTTTCGCCGCCCCAGTCTTCCGGCGTCAGTTCACGCTCCTGTAACTGCTTCTTCACCCGATCGATATTTGCGCTCGCCAGATCCATTTTGTTGATCGCGACCATGATCTTCACGTGAGGCGCGGCCTTGGCATGGTTGATCGCCTCGATTGTCTGCGGCATGACGCCGTCGTCGGCGGCAACAACAAGCACCACGATGTCCGTAACCGAAGCGCCACGGGCCCGCATCGCGGTAAAGGCGGCGTGACCGGGCGTGTCGAGAAAGGTGATCGGCTGGCCCTTGTATTCAACGCCATAAGCACCGATATGCTGTGTGATTCCTCCGGCTTCACCGGCGGCGACACGCG
>QHNB01000334.1:0-735 GCA_003217965.1 Verrucomicrobiota bacterium
ATCGCCGCTGGTTTGGGCTGCCAATCCTGCACAAAATGAGAGAGGCATTCGCACGTTGAATGGGATGATGCCTTCCGGAGACACCGACGCTAACGCTCGAGCGGCTTCGGCTGCGTCGCGGCGGCAAAGTGCCAGATACAACCATTGATCGGCTATCGCGTCTGCCGCGCTCGGATTTTCGGCTAAAATCTTTTGAACAGCGTCGTGCGCGGGCTGGGTGTCCGCATCTGATTCGAGATCAACCAGCGCACGCGCTAATCGCGTGGAGGGTTCACTGGGAGCGATTGCTAACGAGCGGTCCAGCAAGCGCACCATGTCCGGAAAACGTCGCAGTAACCAGTACGTCTGCGCAGTCTGCTGCAACAAATAAAGATTGCGCGGGTCGAGCTCAGCCGCCCGCTCCATATCGGCGACGGCTTGCTTGAAATGGCCACGCCGTCGTGCAATCCAACCGGGTAGCTGGAAGACACCTGGATCATTGGGCAATTGCTTCCTCGCGATTGCGATCTCCGCGAGCGCACGTTCGTAATCGCGATAACAGTGATAGGCGAGCCATGCTGCGGCCAGATGTGTTTCGCCGCGATCGCCGCCGAGCTGAAGAGCTTTGGTCAACGCTCCTTCGGCCAGCCTGATGCGGCTTGGGGTTCGGTCGACGTTCTGAAAGTAGAGATGGGCGTGAGTGCGCGCCAGTTCGCAGTAGGCGAGCAGGAACTTCGGATCGTGTGCCACAGCCTG
>QHNB01000334.1:743-2922 GCA_003217965.1 Verrucomicrobiota bacterium
CGGCCTTCTCTGCTGGCGAAAGTTTGGCCTGAAGCTGATCGGCGATCGCTTTGGCGATGTCGCTCTGGATTGCAAACACGTCATCCAGCGGACGATCGTAACGTTCCGCCCACAGATGCCTGTCGCTTCTGGCATCGATCAGCTGGGCTCTGACCCGAACGCGGTTGCCGGCAGGTTGGACGCTGCCTTCAACTATGTGTGCCACCCCAAGTTCGTCTGCAATCTCACGCAGATTCCGCTTCATACCGGTCTTGTACTGCATTACCGAGGTGCGACTGATCACCTTCAGATCCGCGATCTTGGAAAGATCGGTGAGGATCTCATCCTGGATGGCATCGGCGAAGAAAGTGTTGTTCGGATCAGCGCTCAGACTTTCAAACGGCAAAACGGCGATGCTTTTCTCCGGCAGGTCTGAAACTTCTTCATCACCGAAGGAAATGCCTTGCCGAGCTATGGCTTCAGGTTTCCGCAGCTTCGATGGTGGTTGGGGGTTGCCCAGTTCGGAACTGTAGAGATTTATGATGCCTAATTTTGCGCCGTGTTTTACCTCTACGTCACCCAGTTCGTGCAGGAGCGGCTGCCACAAGCTGTCTTGCGCCAGATCATCCGCCACTCGCTGCGAGAGGAGAATATGTCCTGCATCGCCACAGCTCATTACCCGTTGTGCGATGTTGATCCCCGCCCCTGCCACGTTCGGGCGACCGGCGACATCCTTGATGTGATCCACCGGGCCGCTGTGCACTCCCATCCGGACCTGAATCCGGGGATTTTTCTTTAGCGCCTTGGCAATTTCCATCGCGCATTGCACCGGTTCTTCCGGAGTTTGGAAAAAGACCAACGCCATGCCGTCGCCGGCCGGCAGTCGAATCAGCTTGCCCGCTGCATCGCTTTTTCGAACCTGGGGAGCTTTCCGAACGATTTGATTGAGCTGTTCGATCACCGCGCGCTGCTCGTTCACGAGCAACTTCGAGTAGCCCGCCACATCAATAAACAAGACGTGCGCGATCTCGAGATGCTGGTCAGACTTTATTTTGGAGGCCACAACGTCGCCCTTATATTAGTAGGTTCGAGTCGTCGAACAATTGCGGCGGTGGTCAAATCTTGTAGTTGCCGCTTGGTCGCTCGCGAAAGCTTTCGGAGTCCTCAGGGGCAGACCTAAAGGATTTCTGCCGCCGTGACGGCGGCAGCTACAACGCGCTGGCGGCCACGACGCGCTAGAGGCTAGAGCTCGACGGCTTCGCCGTTCTCGACTTCCTCCCCAATTTCCTCCTCGAACTCGCGCCGCCATCGCTTCGAAACCCAGGGACGCAAGAATCCGTAAAGGAGATAACCAAGAAACAAAACGGCCGGCATCCATTCGTAGTTCAAGACGGTAAAGAGCAGCACGAGGCTGATAATGAGAAAACGCGGCAGGGATCGTGTCGTCCGCCAGGTAATGGCTTTGAAGCTCGGATAGCTCAATCGCGTAAACATCATGACGGAAAGAAAAAGCAAGAGCGGCGGCAGGACCCATTTCCATCGCCCGATCTCGTGTTCCTTTTCGCCAAACCACCAAAGCATAAAAAGCGTGATCGATGCGATCAGCCCCGCCGCGGCTGGAATCGGAAAGCCGGTGAACTCTTTTGAATTCGTCGTCGCTCCGTTTGCAGTCATGGCATTGAAACGCGCGAGTCGCAACGCCCCACAAACCAGGTAAACAAAGGCGACCAACCACCCAACACGCGGGAAATCGATGAGCACGATCCGATAGACCATCAATGCCGGCGCCACTCCAAACGAAACAATATCCGCCAGGGAATCGAATTCGCGACCAAAGGGACTGTCCTTTCCTCCCAGGCGCGCCAATCGCCCGTCGAGCACATCAAAAATGCAGGCGCCGAGAATAAACCAGACTGCAGCGTGGAATAAGTCGGCGGCGGCGTCCGGACTCGACCACTGGAGCAAAGCGCCCTGCACAATTTTCAGGGTAGCCCCGAACCCGCAGAAGAGATTGCCGGCTGTCATTAAGTTCGGCAGGAGATAAATTTTCGGGTTTGGATCGCTCATTCCGGCAATTGTGCGATCACGCTGGCGCCGCCCTTCACGCGATCACCGATTTTCACCAACACCTTGGCACTGAGCGGCAAATATACTTCAGTCCGCGAGCCAAATCGAATCATACCGAAACGCTCGCCGCGTT
>QHNB01000200.1 GCA_003217965.1 Verrucomicrobiota bacterium
TCACCGGCGGTTCGGCGCATTATTGATGAGAGGAAACTGGATCCGGCGATGATCTCCGGTTCGGGCAAGGGTGGACGCATCACCAAAGGCGATGTGCTGGCCGCTTCTCAGAAACACGAAGCAAAACCGGTGCCGATTGAGCCACCCGACATTATCGAGCCCGAGCTTCCGAAAGAGCAACCTTCCGATGGCCGGGTCACGCGCAAACGAATGTCGCCCTTACGCCGAAAAATTGCGCAACAACTGGTGATGGCACAGCAAACCGCCGCGATCCTGACTACCTTCAACGAGTGCGACATGAGCGAAGTTCAATCGTTGCGGGCCCACGCCCAGGAAGCGTTCACTAAAAAGCATGGCCTCAAGCTTGGATTCATGTCGTTTTTCGTAAAGGCGACAGTGGCAGCGTTAAAGACAGTGCCGCCACTCAATGGCCGGATCGAGGGCGACGATTTCGTGCAGAATAATTTTTACGATATTGGCGTCGCCGTCGGGACCGAGCGTGGCTTGGTTGTGCCCGTAGTACGCGATGCCGACAAGAAATCGTTTGCCGATCTGGAACGCGACATCGCCGATTTCGCAAAGAAAGCGCGCGAAGGAAAACTGAAGATCGAAGAGCTGCAAGGCGGCACGTTTACGATTTCCAACGGCGGCGTTTATGGGTCGCTTTTGAGCACCCCGATTTTGAATCCTCCGCAAAGCGGAATCTTGGGGATGCACAAAATCATGGAGCGACCCATTGCGATCAATGGCGCCGTCGTTGTTCGCCCGATGATGTATCTCGCGCTTAGCTACGATCACCGCGCGGTTGATGGGAAAGAAGCGGTCACTTTCCTTGTCAAAGTGAAGGAAGGAATCGAAAAGCCAAACACTTTGCCGATCGATTTCTGATTTTCTGCGCCCGCGACACCTATCCGGCAGATTTTTTGTCATGTCGAGCGAGTACGCCGGTCCGGCCCGGACCGAGACATCGCTGATTATACCGCGAACAATAGATTATCCCGTGAACAATAGTAAGAGATTCCTCCGCTACGGTCGGAATGACAGGAGCGAACCGACTAGCGTAGCGTGTCATGTTCGGCCCGGCGACTCCCTTCTTTGTCATGGCGAGCGTCAGCCGAGACATCTCTTGCTACTTAGCGTTCCAACGCAAAGTGAGTTCCACGCGACGATTTCATCATCTCAACACGCGATGTTTGTTCACGCTGTCGCTTTAGCTAATAGTTACAGATTCTTCCGCGTCGGTCGGAATGACATTGTAACAAATTATGGACAAATTTGATGTCGTAATCATTGGTTCCGGGCCGGGCGGATATATCGGCGCCATTCGCGCGGGTCAACTCGGGCTCAAGACCGCGATTCAAAAGGAAGCGGCCAAACATGGCATCGTCATCGAGAACGCGCGCGTCGACATGACCACCATGATGAAACGCAAAGATAAAGCGGTGAAGACCCTGGTCAGCGGAGTCCGGCAATTAATGAAAACAAACAAAGTGACCGTTTTCGAAGGGCTCGGGACGATCACCGCACCGGGACAAGTTTCAGTAAAATCGTCAGGCGGCGACATGCAGGAAATCGCGACCAAGAATATCATTATCGCGACTGGGAGCGCGCCGATTGAGCTGCCGTTTGCTAAGTTTGATGGTCAAACCATCGTTAGCAGTACGGAAGCGCTGACGTTTCCCGAACCACCCAAGCGATTTCTCGTTATCGGTGGAGGATCGATTGGTCTCGAGCTGGGCTCAGTTTGGAACCGCCTAGGCAGTGAAGTGACCGTGGTCGAATTTTTGTCGCGCATAGCGCTTGGATTTGACCTCGAACTTTCGAATCTGCTCCAACGCGCGCTCACGTCGCAGGGGATCAAGTTTCATCTCGAGACCAAAGTTACCGGAGTGAAGCTTGTAGATGGTCGCGTCCTCGCAACAGCGACAAAAGGTGATGAGGAAGTAACATTTGAAGCCGATAAGGTCTTGGTCTCGGTAGGGCGCAAGCCATTCAGCGAAGGGGTTGGGGCGGAGAAAGTCGGCGTCGAGTTTGACGAACGGAAGCGGATCAAAGTTGATGCACATTTCCGCACCAACGTGGAAGGGATCTACGCTATCGGGGACGTCATCGCTGGGCCGATGCTCGCGCACAAAGCCGAGGAGGAAGGGATCGCGTGCGTGGAGAATCTCGCTGGTAAGTCCGGTCACGTGAACTACGATGCGATTCCAGGAATCATTTACACAAATCCCGAACTCGCCGGTGTGGGTATTACCGAAGATGAAGCTAAAGCAAAGGGGTTGAATGTCCGGATTGGCAGGTTCCCGTTCCGCGCCAACCCGCGCGCCATCACGAACGAAGATACGGAGGGGTTAGTAAAATTTATCGCTGATGCGCAGACCGACCGCATTCTCGGTGCACACGTTCTTAACCATTCTGCATCTGAACTTATCGCCGAGGCAACTTCGGTCATTGAATTCGGGGGCAGCAGCGAAGATCTCGGCCGTACTTGTCACGCCCATCCGACCTTGAGTGAAGCAGTGAAAGAAGCCGCGCTTGCGGTTGAAAAGCGTGCGCTGAGCATTTTGAATCGCTAAATGGACGACGAAGCGAAGAATCTTTCCGGCGCGGAAGAGTACGTCTCGCTCTCGATTGAAATCACGAAACCGATTGATCCCAAGACCGAGAAAAATATCAGAGAGGCAGTAGAAAAGGCAGACGGTATTCTTGACGATTCGCTGCATCTTACTGAGAAGACCATTACGATTTGTTACGATCCGGTCAGGCTCGGCAAAGACGAAGTAGTTAACCTGTTGAAGCAAGCCGGCGCCGAATTCGATAGTGTTCAGGCTGACCGCGCGCCGCTGCTGTAGCACCGGCGGGCGACTTCGTTACGAACTTTCTGTAGCCGCAGTCGCTGACCGCGGAAATGCCGCAGCCGGCGGCAGCGGCTACAACCGCCTTTGTCATTCCGAGCGAAGCCGAGGAATCTCTGACTATTTCATCGCCGCACCAAAGAGTTGCTCGTTACTGAGTTAGTCTTCGGTGGCGAATCGCTTGGATGTTGGATAGTTGAGAAGCCAGATTGTTTAGCCACAGGCAATAGCAAGAGATGTCTCGGCTGGGCTCGACATGACAGGTGTTATAGCCCGGGAAGCATTCGGGGCTGTCCTCAGCGGAATCATCGTCTCTCGCGCTCGGGAGCGCACGCGGTCGAGCTATCTACAGCCTAGTTTTCACCTTCGTATCCTTCGACCAGAATCATGCGTGTTTTTGCCGTTCGGTGACGCGTCTTGCGTGGCTCGGCGTATTCCGGTGAATGAAGCCAGGCCTTGGCACTGTCGGCGTTATCGAACTGCAAAATGACGATGCGTTTTGGGCTCCAATCGCCTTCCAAGGTTTCGCACGGTCCGCCCCGGACGATGTATTTGCCGCCGTACTTCTCGACCGTCGCACCCGCCACTTTCTTGTATTCTTCGTACTCGACCGGCTCGGTTACTTCCAAATCGACGATCACGTAGGCAGGCACGGCCCTATCTTGCGCTCGTCCGCTCCCGCCGCGCAATCACGATCCTGGTGATGATGCCGGAAACAGCGCAAATAACCGCGCCAAATCCAAGCGCAAACGGTGTGCTTGTCCAATGCGCAACCGACCCGGCCTCGAGGCTTCCCAGCGGAATCATGGCCCCGAAGACGAGTGACCAGATGCCCATGACCCGACCGCGCATTTCATCGGGCACAATGGTTTGCAGCACCGTGTTGGAAGTGGAGAAAAAGAGGAGCATGCCGAACCCGGCGAAGAGCATGCATTTGCGTGGCGTCACCAGATGTCCATAGGTCGCCACGATTAACGCACCGATAAACGCGCCAATGCCACTCGCCGACATCAGCGCGCCGTAGCCATTCGCACCCATCCCGAGTACGTCGCGGGCGAATGCCGGCATTAGCACGGCGTAAGACCAACCAAAAACTCCAACCGCGAGAAATAGCAACAGAATGGTCCGGACGCGCTGGTGTTTGATTGAGTAAACAATACCGCTCCAGGCGTGTTCTGCGGCCGAGGCAGTGTGCGTTGGTCGCGTGAAGCTGGGCAATCGCATCATGAGCAACCCTGCGATAACGGCGATAAAGCTTAGTCCATTGAACAAAAAACAGATGGCGACGCCTACGGCACCGATCATTAATCCCGCCACGGAAGGTCCAATTACACGGGCCCCGTTCACAATCGAGCTGTTCAGCGAAATCGCGTTCAATAAATCTTCGCGGCTGGTCATTTCGACCGTGAATGCTTGGCGAGCGGGCATGTCAAATCCCATTGCCATGCCGTTGATGGCAGCAACAACGATGATGAAAAACGGAGTCGCGAAATGCAGCCAAACACCAAGCGCGAGCACAAATGCGCAGACCATTTGTGCCGTTTGTGTCCAGACCAAAATCGTGCGCTTGGGATGCCTGTCAGCGAGCGAACCTCCCCAAATGGAAAAAATCATCATCGGCGCGGACCCGACCGCCGCGACGGTGCCGAGAAGAATTTTCGAATTCGTGATTTCGTAAACGTACCAGCTCATCGCGGTTTGTTGCATCCAGGTGCCAATGAGGGAGACCAGTTGTCCCCAGAAAAACAGCCGATAATTGCGATGGCGCAGCGCGCGAAATGTTGTGCGCCAGGTGACCCTGCCCACTGGCAATCGGTATTGGCGTCCGCTGAGATCGTGCGGGATGCGTGCCGTTTCCGTGGTGGCCATGATGAAAATAGAATCGCGCGCTTTCTTTGATTAGCGCGCGCGTTGCATGATGGCGTCGATTTCGCGCAGATCGTCGGGCGACAATTGCCACGATGCCGAGTGGGCATTGACGCGCACTTGCTCCGCCTTGCTCGCGCCGGCGATGACTGAGGCCACCGGCTTGTGCGAAAGGAGCCAGCCAAAAGCCAGCTCGAGAATGGTATGATTGCGCGATCCCGCGAATTCGATCAACTCCTCCACGATCTGGAGATTTGTCTCGGTGAAAATTTTTGGGCCGAACCCTTCGGCGGCGCGGCTGCCTTCGGGGAGCTTTTTTCCGGCCCGATATTTTCCGGTTAACAGTCCATTGGCGAGGGGGAAATAAGGAAGAAAAGCCGTTCCCTGTTTTTCACATTCTTGCAGCACGCCTTTCTCCGGTTCGCGATGAAACAGGCTGAATTCATTCTGGACGCTGACAAATCGGGCGTCCTGTGCCGCTGTTGCTGCTTCGCGAATTTGTTCGACGGTAAAATTCGAGCAACCGATCTCACGCGCTTTTCCGCTGCGGACCAGTTCATCAAGGGCGCCGAGCGTGTCCGCAATTGGAGTTTTGGGGTCGGGTTGATGCAGCTGATAGAGATCGACCCGGTCGGTCCGAAGTCGCCGCAGACTCGCTTCGATCGCTTTACGAACATATTTTGATGATGCGCCCCCTTGGCCTTTCCCCATTTCCATGCCGAACTTCGTTGCGATGATGACTTGATCGCGTCGCCCTTCGAGCGCCCGGCCAAGGAACTCTTCGCTTGAACCATTGCCGTAGCGATCCGCGGTATCGAGAAAATTGATTCCGGAAGCGATTGCCATCTCCACTACTTTTGCGGACGCGTTCGCATCGATCCGCCATCCGAAATTATTGCAGCCGAGCCCGATCACCGAGACGTCCAATGATCCAATCTTGCGTGTTTGCATCTCAGAAATTGCGGCAGGGATCGGTAACCGCAACCGTCAAAGGCCCGTTGTAGCGGCGGTCTCCGACCGCGGTCTTCTAAACATTTCGGCGCTCGGAGAGCGCCGCCCGTGGCGAGCTCGACTCGCCCGCGCGGCTCAGTGGACCGCCCCTACCAACTATTGGCCGGGAACTGCCGCTGTAGCCGCGGTCGCTGACCGCGGAACTGCCGCAGCCGGCGGCAGCCGCTACAATCGCAACGAGCGTTGTCCACCGTGCGAGGCTGCATTCATTTTCCGAGGTAGGGGCGATTGACCTTGGCAGTCCGCCTCGGACTCGCCCGGGCGGTTCGGTGAACCGCCCTTACCAGCGGTTTCCATCTGGCATTTCGGGACGGGCGCTAGAAAGGCTGTGTGTTGTAGAGTGCGCTGTCCCCAGCGCATTTGTCATGTCTAGCGCAGCCGAGACATCTCTGACTATTTGCTGAGTATTCAGAGGCTGCATGCTGATGTGTGCGCCATCTACACGACAGACGAGAGAAGTTCTGCTAAAGACGGCGAATACTGCAAATGCTGCAGCCTCGCGTGCGCGAGGAAATAATCAGAGATTCCTCGACTCCGCTCGGAATGACAAAGCCCTGTGACAAAGGCGTGGCTACGGGGCGGAGTGATGTAAGTTCTCGCGTGAACAGCACCACCCGCGGCATTCTCCTGCGCAAGCGGCGATTGAGCGATACCAGTCTGATCGTCTCCTGGTGCACCAATTCGATGGGCGTGCTCCAAACCGTCGCGCGCGGGGGTCGCCGCCCGAAAAGTCCATTCGCCGGCCGTCTTGATTTGTTTTTCGAGGCAGAGCTTTCTATCGCGATCAGTCGCAAATCGAACTTGCACACCTTGCGCGAAGTCGCGGTTACAAATCCCTTTGCTGGAATCCGCACCAATTGTTTACGGACAGAGACCGCCTCCTATTTCGTCGAGCTGATTGAGATTTGCACCGAGAGGGAGCACCATGAGCCTGAGATTTTCAATCTTTTGCAACGGGCATTCGGTTTTCTTGCGGTCAATGAACCGAGCGCGCGCGTGATTTCGCACTTCGAAACTGAACTCGCGCGCATCGCGGGGGTGCACAACGCCAAATCAAATCCAGCAGTGGCTTTGGCGAACCTTTTCGGCAAATTACCCTCCTCCCGCGCTCGGCTCTTGAAGCATGTGACCGCATCCGCGAAAACACTTCCCGTAAAATGAAACTCCTTCTTATCTCTGTTTCCGGCTTAATCAGGAAAGCAGGAACTCAGGAAGTTTCTGGTTCATGTCTAGCTCCTTCTTTCCTGGATTCCTGAGTAGCATTTTTGTGATAGACCGAATCTGTAGTCGGCTCGACAGGGGACAAGTCCTTCCGGTTGGCGGACACGGCTGCCTCTACAACGAGAGTCGCAACTGGACAGAGAATGGAAAATAGCGCGATCGATTCGTGCGCCTAAGCCACGGGAGATTAGAAAATGAAATATATCAGGTTCGCTTTAGCGGTACTCGTCGTCATCGCTTCACCGGTCCGGGGCGAAACATATAAGTTCGACCCGACGCATTCGAAGATCGCCTTTCAGTTGCGACATCTTCTCGGTACCGCTCGAGGGGAATTTCACCAGTTCACCGGCACCATCGATATCGATCGCGAGCATCCCGAGCGCTCCACTGTCAGGGCGATCATCCAGGTCGCGAGCATCGACACGAAAATCGCCAAACGAGATCAGCATTTGCGGAGCGCGGATTTTTTTAACGCGGCGAAATTTTCCGAAATCACTTTTCGGAGTCGCGCGGTGAAGCGAACGGGAGCCGATAGCGGTGATATCAGCGGTGACTTAACGATGCATGGTGTTACCCGGCCGATCACCTTGCATGTCAAATTAGCGAGCCCAATTAGCGGCGACTCATTACCGTCGCGAACGCGCTGGCAAGTAACGATCGATCCGATCCACCGCAAAGATTTCAATCTTGTATTCAGCGGCAGTACCGAAGCGATTTCCGGTATTGGTCAAGACGTCGTGCCGGCGATCGAGATCGAAGCAGTTCGCGCAGAATAGGCGTGAGTTAATCTGGCGAGCGCGGCTGGCTCGTGGGATAAACCTTCAGGCCATGAGAATCCAACCGCTGGGCGATTCCGCAATCATTCTCGATTTTGCCGACGAATCATCCGATGCCATCGAGCTGCTCAAGCGGGCGTTGTCGGCGGCTGATGCGCTCGAGCATGCGAACATTCCTGGTGTGATCGAAGTCACCTCAGCTTATCAATCGGTCGCCCTTTTTCTCGATTTGAACAGGATCGCCTCGATGGTGAGTGGCCGGTCAATCGCGGATTTTTTGCATGAGAAAATCGTCTCGCTTGTTCGCTCAAAGGGACATCGCTCGAAAATCAGAACGCGATCGGTTGAAGTCCCGGTTTGCTATGACATCGAGCTTGCGCCTGATCTGGCGCGTGTTGCCGACCAGACATCACTTGAACAAAGCGAGGTCATCGCACTCCATTCTTCTGTCATCTACACCACCGCATGCATTGGTTTTATGCCCGGGTTTCCGTTTCTCACCGGTCTGCCGGCAAAGCTGCACGTCCCGCGTCTCGCCACACCGCGAACGCATGTTCCGGCCGGATCGGTTGCCATCGCTGGCGCGCAGGCCGGAATCTATCCGTTGGATTCGCCGGGCGGCTGGAACCTGATCGGCCGGACACCGGTGCGATTATTCGATACGGACGCGAATCCGCCGTCGCTACTCCGGCCGGGCGATCGCGTCCGCTTCCGCATCATGACCCGTGACGAGTTCGATAAATTCTTGCCATGATCGTTCTCTCGGCCGGCTTCCAAACGACGGTGCAGGATTGCGGCCGGTTTGGTTTCCGCAAATTCGGAGTGGCGGTAGCTGGCGCGCTCGATCCTGTCTCGCTGCGGTTGATGAATCTTGTCGTCGGGAATGATCAAGCAGCCGCCGGTCTTGAAATCGCCAGTGGACGTGTCCGCCTGGAGTTCGACGATGAGCGTCTGATCGCGTGGTGCGGGGGAGAATTTGAAGTTCTCGCCGGAGGCACGCCAGTTCCGCAGCTGCATTGCGCCCGAATTTCAGCTGGCGCAATCTGTGAGATCCAAGCAAAGCGGGGCCGGGCCTGGTTGGCGATATCGGGTGGAATTGATGTGCCGGAAGTCCTTGGCAGCCGTTCAACAGATTTGCGCGCCCATTTCGGCGGCCAGAATGGTCGCGCTCTTCGCGATAAGGATACGCTCTCGCTCGGCGCTCCGAACGCGCTCGCAATGAGCATCGGTTTACGATTGACTGAGGCAGTCTCCGATTGGAGCGCGCCGCTATTGTTCATGCCGAGACCCGTATTGCGCATCGTCCGGGGCGGGCGTTGGGACGATTTCGAGGACGGCGTCCGCGCAAAATTTCTCGCACGCAAATTCCGCGTGGCGATGAATTCGGACCGAATGGGATTGCGCTTGGAAGGCGACCAGATCTTGAGCGCGAAGGCGCAAGAGCTTCCTTCGGAAGCGGTCGCGCCAGGCACGATCCAGGTGCCGCGAGATGGCGGGCCAATCGTGCTCCTCGGCGATTGCCAAACGATTGGGGGCTATCCCAAAATTGGGCACGTAATCACGGTCGATCTTGCCCGGGCCGCACAACTACAGCCGTTGGATGAGGTGGGTTTTGAATTGGTCACGCTGGCCGAAGCACAAGAGCTTTTACTCGCGCAAGAAAGTAACATCGCGCTCTTTCGCGCGGGATTACAGGCACGGTTCGCATGAGAGAAGTTGTCGATCTCAACTCCGACCTGGGAGAAGGAGGCGAGCATGACGAAGAAATATTAGAACTTGTTACCTCGGCGAATATTGCCTGCGGATTTCACGCGGGCGATCCCGTGTCCATTTTTGACTCCATTCGCACGGCTAAAGAGCATGGCGTTGCTCTCGGCGCGCATCCCAGCCTGGCCGATCGGGAGAATTTTGGCCGGACCGAGAGGGAGGTGAGCGCCTCGGATATCTTCGCGCTCGTAACCTATCAAGTCGGTGCTTTTAAAGCGCTGTGCGCAGCCGCGGGCCGCGAGATGAATCACGTTAAAGCGCACGGCGCTCTTTATAATATGGCGGCGCGCCATCCGGCACTGGCCCATGCCATCGCTCGCGCCGTGCTCGCGGTGGATTCGCGTCTCATCTTTTTCGTCCCTCCGCGCAGCGCCCTGGAAATAGCCGCGGTCGAACTCGAACTACAAACGGCGAGAGAGGTCTTCGCGGATCGAAACTATATGCCCGACGGCTCGCTTGTTTCCCGGACCCGGCCGGATGCGTTGCTTCATGATCCAATTGAAGCGGCGGAACGAGTTGTGCGGATGCTGCGCGAAGGCGTCGTCCGTGCCGTCGATGGGAGCGACGTCCCGATCGAAGTCGAGACCATTTGTGTACACGGCGATACACCGGCGGCAGTCGAATTTGTGCGGGAACTGCGCAGGCGGCTTGAATTGGAGGGCGTGACGATTGCACCGCCGGCGCGCCGGCAATGAACGGCGATGATTTGAAACAGCAGCATACCAGCCTCGTTCGTGGGCTGGGTCTGCTTGATGCCACCATGATCGTAATGGGCTCGATGATCGGGTCCGGCATTTTCATCACTTCGGCCGAATCGGCGCGATTGATCGGGGCGCCCGGCTGGCTGCTTCTGGCCTGGGCCGTAGCCGGTCTGATGACAATCACCGGCGCGCTTTGCTGCGCCGAACTCGCTACCATGATGCCGCGCGCCGGCGGCGTTTACATTTTTTTACGGGAAGCCTACGGCCCGGCGCTGGGGTTCCTCTTCGGTTGGACACTTTTTCTTGTAGTCCAAACTGGGACAATCGCCGCCGTAGCCATCGCTTTTGCGAGATTTCTCGGCGTCTTTGTGCCGATGGTCAGCTCCGATCGTTACTTGGTCGCACCGATCATCGTGTTACCCGGCTACGCGCTGAGCCTTTCTACGGAACAACTCGTCGCGATTTTGCTCATCGCGCTCCTGACATTCACGAACACGCGCGGTTTGCGTATCGGCAAGCTGGTCCAAAACAGTTTCACGTTCGCTAAAACTGCCGCGCTTGCCGGCGTCATTGTCGTTGGATTGATTTTCGGCTGGCGTCCGAACTGCGCTGCCTTGGCCTCGAATTGGTGGAATCCGTGGGCTA
>QHNB01000201.1 GCA_003217965.1 Verrucomicrobiota bacterium
TTTCATTCCAGATCTGGCGAACCATGCTCACGCACCCAATCTCACACGCAAATTGATCGAGCGTGGCTTCAGCGATGAGGAGATCGAGAAGATCCTTTTTCGAAATTGGATGCGGATCTTCGAGGAGATCTTGTAGCGGCGTTCTCTGAATGGCGACTTGATTCGAATGGCGGTCAACGGCCGCCGCTACAATTAGACAATCGGCAAGGTCGAGAATTTTCGGCACTCTCGCCAAGGAGATATCACGGGATCCGGCGATCGCCTGGCTCAACCAGATCGTGGATGGCTCCATCCAGACCTTTTGCTTTGGTCGCCGCGATCTCCCCTGGTGTCGCGCCGAAAGCCGCACGGTTCAGCACATGTGTGGCAGTGCGATCATCCTAGTGCTGTAGTGGCAGCGGTTTGAACACGGAAATTGAACCGCCATCGACACATGAAGTTGCATCACAGTTGGCCCTTGCACGTTCTATCAATAAGCGCACTTTCCGCCTGCCATGGCGCTGAAAACGCCGGGGCCCGTTCTGGTGAAATTTATCAATCTGACGCGCCGAACCGAGATCGGCGCGAATTCATATTATCTCGAGGCAGGCGACAGAGGGCTGGTTCTGGATTGCGGAATGCATCCGAGAGATGACGGCGAGGGGGCATTGCCCAGCTGGAAGGCGATTAATGGACGCAGGATCGACGCGATTCTCATCAGCCACGCCCACCAGGATCATATCGGAACACTACCGGTACTGATGCGGCGCCAACCAAACGCGCCTGTGTTCATGACGGAAGCAACTGGCGAAATTGGAGCGGCGTTGCTGCACAATTCGGTGAATGTAATGACAAGAGAACGCGAGGAACTCGGGACGGTTCTCTACCCCCTTTTCACGCATCGGGAGACCGAGCGGGCCAGCGACCGCTGGCACTTTTGTCGCTACCGACAGGCCTATAATACAAAGGCAGAGCATGCCTCACCCGGTGCCGATTTAACTTTCGAGTTTTGGGATGGGGGACATGTGCTTGGCTCATCCGGAGTTCTATTGCGGGTGGAAGGTCGCACCATCTTCTACACGGGCGACGTTAACTTTGATGACCAAACAATCATGTCGGCCGCCATTTTTCCGGAGACGAGAATTGATGTGCTGATCATGGAATGCACGCGCGGGGATCATGCGACGCCGCCTGGCTGGTCGCGTGAATCGGAAGAACAACGACTGGTTAGGGCGATCGAAGCCACCTTTCGACGCGGCGGTTGCGTGCTCATCCCGGTCTTTGCGTTGGGTAAAACACAGGAGACGCTCGCCATGTTTTACAAGTTCCGGCGGCAAAAATTACTTCCTGATTTTCCGATCTATATCGGTGGGTTGAGCTCGAAGATGACAGAAATTTATGATCGACGTGCCAATCAATCACGGCGCCATCTCTCTCGTTTGCAACTGCTTCAGGATGTCGCTCCATTTGTTCTCACGGGTCAAACTATCAACGATTCACCGGCACGCCCAGGTCGAGTCTACGCCCTTTCGAGCGGGATGATGACGCCGAAAACCCTCTCAAATATTTTTGCACGCCGCATCGTGGAAAATCCGCGGCATTCCATTTTGTTCGTCGGTTACGCGGATCCGGAATCACCTGGCGGAATTTTGCGTGCGGCCAAGCCGGGCGATGCCATTAGGCTCGATCCCGATTCCCTGGCGCAGACATTGCGTTGCCAGGTGGAACAATTTCAATTTAGCGCCCATGCCTCGCGCGAATCGCTAATCGCCTATGCCCTGAAACTTGCTCCCAAGAAAATCCTGCTCGTGCACGGAGACCCTGGTGCGGTGGAGTGGATGCGGAGCCAGCTGTCGATGGAGTTACCAGGCTCAGACGTCATCGTGCCGAGTCCGGGCGTGGAAATCGGGTTGTAGCAATCCTCGTCTCCCTTCAAATCTAAATTAGGGCGACGGTCTGAGACCGCCGCTAGAGCAACGGATGAAAGTCGTTTCCTGGAACATTAACTCACTACGCCGACGGCAGGACCGCCTCTTCGAGTGGCTGATGAAGGCATCGCCGGATGTGGTTTGCTTGCAAGAAACGAAGTGCAGCGACGATCAATTCCCAGAGATGGCGTTGACCGCTGCCGGTTATCGCAGCGTCTTCCACGGGCAAAAATCGTACAATGGCGTTGCCATCATCTCGCGAACGGACCTTTTGGATCGTCAAGCTTCGCTCTGCGACGAAGTGGATGATCCCCAAGCACGGGTCATCGCCGCGACCGTGTCGGGGATTCGTATTTTTTCGATCTATGCCCCGAATGGCCAGGCGGTCGGTTCCGATGCATTCAATTACAAATTGAAATGGTTCGACAGACTGCGCAGTTGCGTCCGACAGGCGCAGCAGAAATTTGTCAACGTTCTCGTTTGCGGCGATTTCAACGTCGCTCCGGAAGACCGCGACGTACATGATCCAATGTTGTGGCGCGGCGCGATCATGTGTTCGGAACTGGAACGCGAGGCATTTCGTTCTCTCGAACAGATTGGATTGCGCGATACCTTACGAATTCATCATTTGGAATCGGGGCTCTTCAGCTGGTGGGACTACCGCCTGCTGGCTTTTCCAAAAAATCGCGGACTGCGCATTGATGAAATCCTGGCGAGCGAAAACATGGCGGCGCGCTGCGTCGCGGCGGGCGTCGATCGTGAGATGCGGAAAGGAAAAGAACCTTCCGACCACGCACCGGTTTGGGCCGAATTTTCACCCTAACTGGAGCTTGTGATTACCAATGATGCAATCGTGAACGCGCTTACTCGGGTGAGCAATCCGCCGCCGCAGCCATTGATGATCTTCGATGGCGATTGTCATTTTTGCCGGCGCTGGATTGAGCGTTGGCGGGAAGAAACTGAAGACGCAGTCAAGTACGAGCCGTCGCAAGAAGTTGCATCGCAATTTTCAGAAATCCCCGCAAGTGAGTTCCAGAGGGCGGTCATTCTCATTACGCCAGACGGCAAAATTTATCGTGCAGCTGAAGCAGTCTTTCGCTCCCTGGCCTGTGGTCGACGCCAATGGCCGCTCATGCTCTACGAAAAAGTTCCGGGATTCGCGAGGCTTTCGGAGATCGCATACGATTTCGTCTCTCGACACCGTGAGCTTGCTTCCAAACTGACCCGACTGTTGTGGGGTCGCGACGTACGTGTGCCAACATACTTTGTCTCACGAAGAATTTTCCTGCGCGCAGTCGGACTTACCTACTGCATTGCATTTGTGTCGCTTTGGGTGCAGGTCGACGGCCTGGTCGGCGAGCGGGGGATTTTGCCGGTGCGCGAATTTCTGCCGGCGGTGAAAGCGGCATATGGAACGCGCGCGGTATTAGCCTTGCCAACTATTTGCTGGATCGACTCTTCCAACATGACGCTGCACTTGTTATGTGGCGCCGGCGTGGTCGCGTCCATCGCCTTGATGGCGGGCGTAGTGCCGGTCATCGGGTTAATTCTCTGTTTCTGCAGTTATCTCTCACTCACGATTGCCGGGCAAGCATTCCTCAGTTTTCAGTGGGACATTTTGCTGCTTGAGACTGGGTTTCTCGCAATCTTTCTCGCCCCGCTGCAGTGGCGAATGGCGAGCGGCCGCGATGTTGCGATCTCCGGCATCGCATTGTTTCTGCTCAAGTTTCTGCTGTTCAAACTGATGTTCATGTCCGGAGTAGTGAAGCTGACCAGCGGCGACGATTGCTGGTGGAACCTCACCGCGCTGGATTATCACTATTGGACCCAGCCGCTCCCAACGCCAATGGCGTGGTGGGCGGACAAACATCCGGAATGGTTTAAAAAATTTTCGGTCGCGTTCTGCCTGTTCGTCGAAATCGTTGTCCCGTTTTTCATCTGGGCGCCGCGGCGATTGCGTTTGCTCGCAGCCGCATTCTTCGTCAGCCTGCAAATCGCGATCACACTGACGGGAAATTATTGCTTCTTCAATCTCATCACGATCGCGCTTTGCGTGCTGTTAATTGACGACGTCGTTTGGCGCGGACGGCGCGACCTCCCGGGAAAACGCGCCGTTAATTCGTGCCCGTTTTTTAGCCGGGTTTCCCGCTTCGCAGCGGCAGCTCTGCTCATCATCACTTTTCCGCTTAATGTCTGGCTGAACTACACCGCGATTCGACCGGAAGCAGCCTGGCCAGAGCCGCTGGCTGCGCTTTACATGTATGTCGAGCCCTTTCGAATCGCGAATGGCTATGGGCTTTTCCGGGTGATGACGAAAGAGAGACCTGAAATTCAGGTGGAAGGCAGCGCTGATGGGATCGATTGGGCGGTTTACGATTTCAAATGGAAACCCGGTGACGTGAATCGCGTGCCTGGCTGGTGCGCGCCGCACCAGCCGCGAATTGACTGGCAAATGTGGTTCGCTGCGCTTGGCGGGCGGCGCGAAGAATCGTGGTTTGGAAACTTCGCGTTACGCCTTCTTCAGAATGAGCCAGCAGTAACACGTTTGCTCGCGCGTAATCCATTCGCGAGCAAAGCGCCGCGCTATGTTCGGGCGAAACTGTTCAAGTACGAATTCACCACCGAAGCGGAACATCGTGCAACGGGTGCGTGGTGGAGACGGCGGGAAATCGGCGAGTATCTTCCCGAAGTCTCATTGCCGTGATCAAG
Organism: Verrucomicrobiota bacterium; assembly: GCA_003217965.1. Classification (GTDB taxonomy): domain Bacteria; phylum Verrucomicrobiota; class Verrucomicrobiia; order Chthoniobacterales; family UBA10450; genus AV69. The sequence goes on from QHNB01000201.1 coordinate 4,617, forward strand.
CGATCGGTTGAATTTTCGCTGTGCTTGAGCATTTTGTTCCGTGCCGAAAGAGGAACAAATCGTGACCGAAGGGACAGTGACGCAAGTGTTGCCGGGTACGATGTTTCGCGTCGATCTTCCCGGGCAACGCAATGTTCTGGCCCATATTTCGGGCAAGATGCGTAAACATTTTATCCGCATCGTTCCGGGAGACAAAGTCTCAGTCGAGCTTTCGCCTTACGATCTGACTAAGGCACGTATCATTTTCCGCGAACAATAGTAATAGTTCGCAAGCGCGGCGCGCCGTCCAATTCCGTTTACATAACGAGGCGCGGAAAGGTTTGCGCAGGGGGGTCTTCCCCGATATTTTTGGAAATCAAACTGGAGAACTAACAATGGCTGACGAAAACATGAATCAAGGCGGTGGCGCGGCCAGCAGTAGCGCGCAAAGTAAACTCGAGAGCAGTAAAACTCACGCCCGGCGTGCGGCCGAAGATCTCAAGTCTGCGGCCAGTTCCATGGCGGGGGATTATCGCGATAAAGCAACCCAGGCTTGGGACGAAGCAAAGGTGCGGGTTCGTACGTTACAGGAGGACGGTGAGGAATACGTCCGTGAGAATCCCATGAGAGCTGTCTTCACTGCGCTCGGCATCGGGTTCGTGCTGGGGTTGATCTTTCGGCGTTAAGCCGCCATGGCTCGCGCCAGCGCGAGGTCGCGAAATCCCGCCGGACACGGCGGGTTGATCGACAATGCGGTCGGATTTGTCAGCGCAATTTTTGCCTACATCGAGACTCGCGCTGCTCTCTTAGCAGTCGAATCGAAAGCAATGCTGCTGCAACTAGTGGCCGTGCTCGCTTTTGGTTTGGGCGCGGTGGTTGCCATGCTCTTCGGTTACATATTCGTCCTGGCGAGCTTGATCGCAGCAATTGCTCATGCCACGGCCGTTTCCTGGACCTGGGTGGCGCTTTGCGCCGGGTTGCTTCACATCATGATGGCAATGATTTGCCTTCTCCTAGCCAAATCAAAATTACGCGGACGCCTTTATGCAGAAACGCGGGCTGAATTGAAAAAAGATCAACAATGGCTGAAATCCCTAAGCAAGACCGAGCAGCCATAAAGAGCGATATCGCTCTTTCACGTGAGCGAGTGGCGAGGGAGCTGAGCGGGCTGCGTTATGAGCTCGATTTTCCGCGCAAATTGAAAAGCTCATTTCGACATCAACCAGCGATCTGGATCAGTGCGGTGGTTATTGTCGGTTTGATTGTCGCCGTTGCCCCAGCCCGGAGGAAGAAGGTTTACGTCAAGGACGGCTCGGGTAAAAAGAAAAAGGGAGCCGGCGGTGAGAGCCTTTTAGAAGCGGGGGCTCTGGTGGGTGCGCTCAAATTCGCGGCTACCTTGCTACGCCCCGTAGTGGTGAGTTTTTTGACAACAAAAATGCGTGACTATGCTAGCAGCGGCAGGCGCGGGGCGCGTTGATTTTCAGTTTACGCCGTCGCGTTTTCTCGGGCATGATGCCCTCGCCTGATGATCGCTCATCCGCTGCGTCACGTTGACGACTATCTCGCAGTCGGACAGGAAGCCGGCGCGTCCGATGTACATTTGGCGGTGAGCGCACCGCCGATCTGGCGTTTGCATGGAACTCTGGGACCGATCTGGCCGGATGCGCCGCCATTTTCTCCGGAGCAAACGGCACGGTTAGCCGAAGGCTTCCTCAGTGAAGAACAGTCAGTGCTGGTACGGGAGCGCGGGGATTCCGATTTCGCTTATGCCAATAGCGTGGGAAGATTTCGCGCGAGCGTGGCACGTCATCGGCTCGGCACTGATCTTGTTTTCCGGATCATTAACACGCATGTCCGGACCATGGACGAACTCGGTTTACCGGAGCACTTAAAATTGCTTACCCGTTATCACAATGGTTTGATTCTGGTGACAGGCTCCGTCGGGGCCGGAAAATCGACAACGTTGGCGGCACTGGTCGAGCAAATCAACGCGGAGCGGCGTGAACACATCATCACTCTCGAGGACCCGATCGAGTACGTCTTTGAGTCAAAAGGTTGCCACATTACCCAACGCGAAGTGCACACCCACACCCGGTCCTTTAGCGATGCTTTGCGGGCAGCTCTCCGCGAGGATCCGGACGTGATTATGGTTGGCGAAATGCGCGATCTGGAAACGATTTCATTGGCCATCACCGCTTCGGAGACTGGCCATCTCGTTCTCGGAACCCTTCATACCGGTACTGCTGCGCGAACGTTAGACCGAGTGCTCGATGTGTTTCCCCCTGATCAACAGGAGCAGATTCGAGTCATGGTCAGTGAGTCGCTGCGTGGCATTATCAGTCAGCAACTGATTCCTCGCGCGGATGGAACCGGCCGGGTCCTGGCGCTGGAGACGATGACAAATACTCCGGCGGTTTCAAACGTGATTCGTGAGGCAAAAACATTCATGCTTCCAGGAATCATTCAGACGAGTCGCAAGCAAGGAATGCAGTTGATGGACGACACGTTAATCGAGTTATTTAACCGTGATTTGATCACGGCCGACGAAGCGCTGGCACGTGCGGAGCAGAAAGAAATCGTGCGGCAACATTTGGGACGAC
>QHNB01000120.1 GCA_003217965.1 Verrucomicrobiota bacterium
GCTGGTAACCATCCTGTCCTTGTGCGAGCAATCCGTCGCTGGGATCTACATGAATGTTGAAACGTGTGCCGTGCAGATGATGCTCGGCGATATCGATTAGAACCGGCAAGAGGAACCGAAGCGTTGTTCGATCGTCTGTATAATGGAGGTAGCGATTGAGCGCGTGGAAATACCAGAGGGTGGCGTCGGCGGTGTGATAACGGCCTTCCTTTTCCCCTTCGGGAAACATGTTCGGAATGAGTCCGTCGCGGACATAGCGTGCAAATGTGCGTAAGATGTAGCCCGCTTCCAGGCAGCGACCGGTCACAAGAGCAAGACCTTCGAGGGAAATCATCGTGTCCCGTCCCCAGTCGGTGAACCAATGATAACCGGCGATTACGGTGCGGACTTCATCGCCCGCGGCATGCGCGCGGGCTGCTTCTTCAGCCCGCCCGGCCGGCGTGATGATGAACTGGTCGCCGGCAAAAACCAACTGAGCAGGAAAGGCCTGGCGTGCTTCTGGAATAGCTTCGTCCAATAATCGGGCCCGGCGTTCTTCCTCTGCACTCATGCCAGCCTCTGGTTCGAGGACGTTGATGATATCCCAGCTTTCAGTCGAAGCGACGAGTCCGACCAGAATGCGGTCGCGCATATCGACTTGGAAAAATCCCGGACTCCAAAGAGCTCCTTCGTAAGCGTAGCCGCGACTTTGCTCCGAACGGTAGATGACCTCGTCCATCTCCTGTGGAGAAATAGTGAATTCTAATTTCTCGGCCAGTTTCATTCGCAATGGAGGTAATCCGCTATCTGCCGCATTAATTTCATACCCATACTCCATCGCTGTTAGTCGATAGGGAGCAGGCAAGCCTTCGTTTACGGTGGATTCGTGATTGCGAAATTGAAAAGCGGGCCGCAATCGGAGGCGGGGGCGTGTTTGGCCTTCGATGATGCGATAAATGAGATGGACAGTGTTCTGCAGATGCAGCAACAGCACCCGTTTTTCCAGCACAAGATCACGGACGTGGTAGGTCCAGACCGGCAATCCGTCTTCCAATCGAAATTCGCGCAGATATTCCGCCGATCGCAAATCCAGCTGACCGCCAGCGCGCTCCTCGCTGCCGAGAGAAACAATATCGTCGTCACTGAAACACAAGAACTCCGAGACATGGCTCCACATAACCATTCGGCCATGCGGCGCCGGCAAAGCCGCAATCAGCAACCCGTGATACCGGCGAGTAATCGCGCCGGATACCGTTCCGGAGGCATAACCGCCAAGACCATTGGTCACCAGCCATTCACGCGACAGTAAGACTTCGCGCGACTGGCTCGCCTTGTCCCAAGGCATGGTCCGTTTTGTAAACGCCATCGTGCTTCGAAACCTAAAAAAGGCGAAAGCTCAACGCCTTTTTGGTTTTCGTCGTGGCCTTGTCCGTGCCCGCGGGCGCAAAAGCAATGCCGTTTGGCCGGGGGCAAGCCATTCGACTTCCGGATCGATCTCCACTTCGCCGGGGCCATCGTAGCGGACAGAATCGCTCGTCCAGAGCAGTTCCCATTCGCAATCTGAAGGGGGGGCGAGCAGCGGTTCCGAAGCAGGGCTAATAATTAAACGAAGACCGAAGTTTAGCATCAACAGACGATCGTCATGATTGTTCCCGAAAAATCGCAGGACGAAACAATCAGACCCGAGGACCGCGCCGTCGACTTTACCGGGAATTTGCTGGCGCAATCGCGAATCCTCGCGCCGCAATCGCATCAAATCGCGGTGCAAATCAACTGACCAGCCGTTGCGCGTGCGCTCACTCCAATCGAGCTTGCTGTGTTCAAATGTTGCTGCGTGGTGCGGAACCGGCAAAATTGCCTGCGTTTCGGCAGAAGCAGCCGATGGAAATTGTGCCAGAAATTTGAACCGGCCTTTCCGCACTGCTTCTTTGAGTTTTTCGTCGCCTACGTCTGCGAAATAGCAAAAAGGGGAAGTCGCTCCGAACTCCTGGCCTTGAAAAAGTAGCGGCGTCCACGGGCCAAGGAGAAGCAGCGCCGTCATAACGCGGTACATTCCGGGCGATGTTTGCGTGCGCAGTCGATCGCCCAGCGCAAAATTGGAGATCTGATCGTGGTTTTCCAGGAATGCGATAAAAGCCTGCGGCGGGAGGTCCAATCCCGGATAACCGCGCGGAGCGTCTTGCCATGAATAAGGCTGCCCCTGGAAAAGATAACCATATTTGGCAGCCGAGACGAATTCCTGCGGGCTTCCGCGATAATCGCTGAGATAAGCTTCGTTCCGACCGGTCATAGCCACCACGGCGCTGTGATGCCAGTCATCATTCCATAAACCATCGAGATCGTCGCCGCCTTCAGCCCTGGGTCGTGCCATTTTTGTTTCTTGCGATTCATTCTCCGCGACTAAAACGATCGAGCGTTTGCCTGCTGCTTTGCGCGCCGCGCGGCCGACCGCGCCGATGATATATTCATCGGAGTTGTCGTAGACACTCTGCGTCGCATCAAACCGGAATCCGTCGAAGTGGAATTCTTCGAGCCAATAGCGCCCGTTGGTGATGTAAAATTCGCGTACCGGCGCGGAATTTCTGTCGTCGAAGTTAATGGGGTCACCCCATTCCTTGGGCAGATCGTGCCGCACATAATCATCCGAGTAAATCCCGAGAAAGTTCCCGTCCGGCCCGAAGTGATTATAAACGACATCTAGAATGACCCCGAGACCGACCGCGTGTGCGCGATCGATAAATGCACGTAGATCATCCGGGTTTCCGTAAAGCCGTGTCGGCGCAAATAGATCGACGCCGTCGTAGCCCCAACCGAATCGGCCAGCGAAGTCCGCAATGGGCATCATTTCCAGCAACGTGATGCCTGTGTCTTTCAGCTCTTCGAGTTTTTTGGCCGCCGCCGCCCACGTTCCTTCCGGCGTGAAAGTGCCGACGTGAAATTCGTACATGACTTGGCCCGGTAGTTTGAGGCCGCGCCAATCCGCATCGCTCCATTTAAAGGCGAAGGGGTCGACCACGCACGAGCTGCCATGCGGTCCATCCGGTTGAAAGCGCGAGGCCGGATCAGGAAAGCTTTCGCCGCCATTAACTCTAAATCTGTAACGCGCACCCGCACCGCATTCGACCGTTCCGGCGAAGTAGCCGCCTTCCTCGCGCAAGAGCGAATGAAAACTTTGGCCCTCCTTCTTTTCTAAAGAGACCTCGATTTTATCGGCCTTTGGCGCCCAAACCCGAAAATGTGTTTTGTCTTCAGCGATGATCTCCGCTCCGATGGGATAACGCCTTTTTATTGTTCGTTCGCTCACGCCAATTGTTCGCCGAATATCAGCGGTCCGGTTGTGTTCCGTTTCGGGTGGTCTTTAGCGGAGGACCAGTACGGCCAATTCTTAGCCTGCTTCCAATCCTGTGATCCATCTCTCGCTTCCGCAATCGCGAAGGTGTCGAACCGCGACAACAAACAATTGCAACCCTGCTTTTCGGTGAGCCGAGCAAGATCATTGTCGGTCCTGATGCTTTGCGGCCATGGAGTTTGAAGGGGTAGTCGCACCCTGTAGAAAATAGCCAGAGATTCTTCGAATTGCGCTCGGAATGACACGAAGGACGCCGGTCAGCTTTTGTCATGTCGTGCGAAGCCGAGACATCTCTGATTCTTGGCCTACCACACCTGGAGTAGTCGCGCCCCTCGGCACGTTTTAAGAACGTTTCCACGCTAGTCTAATCAATGGTGATTGGCGCGTCGATCCAAGGCACTGCTTCATATTCTCGAGAGCTGAAGTAGTATTAGCCGATTGAAGCGGCGCCCGCTGCCGTGGTCAAATCCGGCATTTCGCGAAACGCTAACTTTCGTCGAAACTCGCGCTGTAGCAGGATAAGATTGACGCAAGCCTGAAAGAAAATCGAAAGAACAGACAAATACCACACGTATCGGACTTGGAATCCCGGCCTGTGCGACAGCAGAGTTGCCGGCAAAGCAAAGAGGAGCAGACGCGTCATTGAGCTAATAAGCGGTGGCAGAGTGTTGCCAATTCCTTGGAAAACGCTGGAAGTAATGAAGACTAGTCCGACCGTTACGAAGTTGAACGAGATGATTTTGAGATAATCGCTCCCAAAAATAACCACAGCGGGATCGCGCGAAAACGCCCGAATCAGGCCGCTTGCGGCAAACTGCGCAATCAACGTTAGTAAAAGCATTAAGACCGAGGCGATTCCAGCCGCGGAATAGAAGGAATCCCGAACGCGATCGGCTCGCCGGCCACCGCAGTTTTGCCCGACGACCGGCGCGACGGCGATGCTGAGAGCCATCACCGGAAGAAACATGGCCTGCATTACCCGCGCCCCCACACCAAACCCCGCCTGCGCTTCAGCGCCAAAATCGCGAATGATCGCGTAAACGATGACGATGTAAAAAGACATCAGAGCAAACTCGGCGCCAGCCGGTATTCCGACTCGAAGCATTGACCACCAAATTCTGAATCGGGGACGAAACAACGGAATCCGAAATCGCAGGTAGTGATAATTCCGTTCGTAGTAGATAATCATCAAAATATTCGCAACCAAGATTGAAACGAAAGTGGCGAGTGCCGCTCCAGTAACTCCGAGTCGCGGCAGCGGTCCTATGCCAAACATCAGGAATGGCGCAAGCACGATGTTCAACACCACGCTAAGCATCTGAATACCCACAGCCGGTTTAATAATTCCGGTTGCGCGCAAGGCCGACCCGAGGGCGACGAGGGGAAACTGCAGTATTAGCGCGGGAATGAACCAAAGCAGATAACTTTTTGCTAAAACCGCGGTCTTCCTATCGGCGCTAAGCATCTGGCTATACCAATCGCTGAAAGCGAAGGCGCAAATGCCAAATGCCAGCGCTACGAGCAGCGAGAGAAAGAGCGATTGGTTAAAAGCTAATTCAGCCCGCGGTTGGTCTTTCCGTCCAGCCGCTTGCGAGACAAGCGTGGTTGTGCCCACGCCCAGGGTTTGGGTCAACGCGATCACGATGAGCATGAGATTGCCGGAGAGCCCGACCGCTGCGATCGCCTCCTTGCCAAGCCAACCGACCCAGTAAAGGTCGGCCAATAAATAAAGGGTTTGTATGAACATGCTCGCGGCCAGAAATGCGGCCATATGGAGGAGGTGCCTCGTCACGGAACCTTCAGTCATGTCTTTCATGATTCGGTGTTCAAGTTTAACGACCTCTCGAGGAGCAAATCCTGGTCTTGTGCCAAACGAAGCGAACCTTAGCGAACCTCGCTGATCGTGATCCGGTGCTTCTCAAGTCTTACGATTGCTCTGCAAGATCCCGCATATCGTTTCCGTGTCGGTCATGATCGCGTCACCGCTAAACCTTAAACTCTCGATGGAGCGCTTGGCGGCTTGTTCGTGGCCCGCGCCGCAGGCATCGAGAACGATTACCGGAAAATAGCCCAGGTCGGCTCCGTGACGCACGGTTGGCTCGATGCCCACTTCGGTTGCGACACCAACAATGATAAAGGCGTTGATTCCACAGTCTCGCAAAGCCAAATCGAGCCATGTTCCTTCAAAGGCCGACATCGTCAGCTTATCAAAAACGCCTTCGTTGCTGCCAGGAGATACCTCGGGCGTGATCTGAAACCCGGGATTGTCCCGGAGAAACCAGGGCTTCACCTGTTCCGGCGAGTTCACGCGTTGCCAAGTCATCGCGATGCGGAACTGGAACACCCCCATCAGTTCTGTTGGCAGCGAAAGATGGCGCGAAAAGAACACGCGCACCCCGGCGTCACGGGCAACGGTCAGAACTTTCAGGACCTGTCGCGTCACTCGATCAGCATTCTTGATCTGACTCAAAATGCCGATTTGCATGTCGTAAACCAACAGGGCTATCCGTTTTGGATCGCATACTTCCTTCAGCGACTCGGGAATGTTAAGTCCAAAAATGTTTTTCATGCTTGCATCAATCCGGAAGAAGCGAACCTAGCGACAAGATGGCAAAACGCAGTTTCTTTTGCAAAACAAGTCGGTAATTCTGCGGGCGGTTTCGAACTGCCGGCTCAGCCGCTCGCGGATGAAGCAGCGATCATAGCATTCCCTGGCATAGCCTAAGCTAGGGACAGTCGTCCATGGCTCAAAGACCGGTCCGTGTCATTGTGGTCGAAGACCACGCCGATACTGCTGAATGTTTGCGAAAATTCCTCACCAGCATTGGCTACAAAGTCTACATTGCTCCCGATGTTGCCTCTGCTCGGGGTCTGGCTAAAGCCGTCGCATTTGATGTGCTTCTGAGCGACCTTCGCTTACCAGACGGCACTGGATGGGACTTGATGGAAGAGCTGAGTGCAAAGCAGCCTATCCGAGCAATCGCGATCAGCGGCTACAACAGCGAAGACGATATTGCTCGGAGCAGGCAGGTGGGATTTCTCGATCATTTGGCTAAACCGCTGGTTTTTGAAGAGCTGACCGCGGCGATCAATCAAGCTGTCGCAAAATAACGACAGGACGTGTCCATTTAGGTCCCGGTCGAGCGAACGATCGGCCGGCTCGAGCGTTTCCGCTCAAGTTCATCTCGTCGCGTCACCCTTCTCATCCCACCGGAAGAGGCAAGACCCTGCGCGACTAACAAGACTTAGCTCCAGCGACAGGGGCGATCGGAATTTGAGCAAAGATGGTCCGCCGGTGTTACGGGAAAAAGCCGACGGACAAAGGTTACCGACAAAATTGCTAAGCCAAGGAGAAATGCCGATTGACCACTGTCTCCGACTCTTTGTGTTACATCAGCTGTCGCTCGGATGAGCCAATTTCCGGGAATGCCCGCTCCCTCGATCGTGGTGAGAGGAACGAAGGAGTTAGCAGTGAGGTCGAAGATATTACCTTCACCGGCCGCATTCGCCGTAACAAAACTACGGTTAAGAAAAGTGGGCGGCGTTTGGTCCAAAGTGGCGGGGAAGGCTCCGGAAGGTTGTGTGAGAATAAAACCAACAAAGAAGTTGGACGTGGTAACCACCGTAGGAGAGATGCTCAAGGACACAAATGTGTCTGTTCCCGCTCCCG
>QHNB01000121.1 GCA_003217965.1 Verrucomicrobiota bacterium
GCGGCCACGGCCATCGCGACGTAGAAGACGCCGAAAATGAAGGCAGCCACTTTCCAGCCGTAGTACTTCCGGTAGATGTCGATGATCGGAAGCACGATCAGATCGGCATAAATAAATGCAATTACGCCGCCGAAGCTGATTCCCCCATTCCAGAGGACAGCCGCAAGCGGGATGTTGCCGACGGAACAAACGAACGAGAGAATCGCGACGATTGGCCCAACAATTGGTCCCCATAACATTGCTGCCGCCGGATGTGAGGTTAAGAAAAATGTCTTCCAGAAATCCTGCGGCACCCACGCGGCCAGCGCACCGGCAATGAGCAGGCCACCCGCGATGTCTTTCCACACTGCGGCCCAATCCATGACGAAGTAATGACTGGTCGCGGTGATTCCTTCACTCGATGTCAGGCGCTGCCAGAGCGAGCCGCCTTCTTCCACACTCATATCCATGTCAGCGTGGCCTTCCATTTTGCCCTTCAACCCCTTGTTCGCTTGCTCGCGCGCCTCCTTCACGAGTTTGCGTGACAAGAAAATTCGGAAGAGCACGGCCATAATCACGACCATCAATGGACCGCCAATGAATTCTGCAGCGGCGAATTGCCACCCCATCAGCACGACGATGATGATTGTCAGTTCCGCCACCAAATTGGTGGATGCGAGCTCAAATGCCATCGCAGCGGTGAAATCCGCGCCTTTGCGAAAGATCGACCGGGCAAGAGCGACGGCAGCGTAGGAGCAGGATGAAGACGCTGCCCCTAATCCGCAGGCTATTGCTAGCGATTTCGGCGAATCATTCGGCAGCAGCTTGCTCATCTCTCGTTTTGAAACCACTGCCTGCACAACGCCGGAGAGTCCGAATCCCAAAATTAGCGGCCACAAAATTTCCCAGAACATGGCGAATGCCATCCACAGCGCATGGCCCAAAGCGGCGATGAAATTTGCCATAATTAGACTTTGCTCGCGACGGTCCCCTCCGGATGTTTGTACCAACCGGGATCTTCAAAGCTCGTGATTCCGTCACGAATTTTCAGGACGGTAAACATGCCGCCCATCGAAATCGGGCCGAACTGACCGGTGCCGGTCATCATCGGCAGTGTGTTTTTCGGACCGCTCATATTCATTTCGCTCATCTCGTGCATACCGACCGATCCCATGGCCATGTAACCGGGCACGAGCGAGCGAACTTTTTCGCTCACGCCTTCTTGATCTACTCCGATGAGATTCGCGATTTCGTGATTCATCACGTTCATTGCGTGATGATTTTTGTGGCAATGGAACGCCCAATCGCCTGGGTTATCGGCGACAAACTCGAGGGTTTGCGTCGTTCCCGGCGGGACATTGATGGTTGTTTGTGGTACCCATGCATTTTGGGGAATCGGGCCGCCATCGTTGCCCACTAACCACCCGTGGTGCCCATGAAAATGAATCGGATGACTGTCCATGCTCAGATTAGCGAGACTGATTCGAACTCGCTGGTTCAACTTCACGACCAGTGGATCCGTGCCCGGCCAGACGCGGCTGTTGAACGTGAACAGATTGAAATCGGTCATGATGTTCGGGTTCGGCGTTGAGGTGCCCGGCTCGACGAACCATTCCTGCAAGAAAATGCAAAAGTGCCGATCAACCGCTGGCTTGTATCCATCTTTGGGATGAATGACAAAAAACCCCTGCATGCCCAGCGCCATCTGCACCATTTCGTCGGAATGCGGATGGTACATCTGCACGCCATGCTGCTTGAGGGTGAACTCGTAAGCGTAAGTTTCGCCGGGCGGAATATGTTTCTGCGTTAAACCTCCGACGCCATCCATTCCATTCGGCAAAATGAATCCGTGCCAATGAACTGAGGTCGGTTCCGGAAGATGGTTCGTCACCAAAATGCGCACTCGATCGCCTTCCACCGCTTCCAGCGTCGGACCGGGCGTTTGTCCGTTGTAGCCCCAGCAGTTGACCAGCATTCCGGGCGCGAACTCGCGTCTTACAGGTTCCGCCACGAGATGAAACTCCTTCACGCCACCAACCCTTTTACCGAGCAGGCTCGATCCGTTCGGCGTGTCGACCGCTGGATATGCACCGTCCGACGAAGCTGGCGCGGGAGATTGGACAGCGACAACTTCGGCGCCCTTCGCGATGCGTTTGAATAAGGCGGAACTGCCGATTAACGCGGCGGCTCCCGAAAAAAACCTGCGACGAGTAAACATGGATTCCTACTGGTTGTTTTTTGTTTCTTTGAACGAAAAGCTTGTCTCAACCGAAGTGCGGCTGAGCCTTCCGCCGACAGCTCTTTCTAAATCAGCGCGCGCGATCCAATAGTCGCGCAATGCACCGACGTAGCCACGCTCGGCCGAAATCTCATTTTGTTTTGCAAGAAGAAGGTCAAAGGGACTCTTCAGCATCGCGTTGTAATGGGTGAGGGTGAGCTCGAGGATTTTTTTTCGCCCGGGCAAAAGCTCATCGTGGTAGTAAGCTGTAAGGTCGCGCTTGGCGATGAGACGGTCACGCGCTTCGCGCACTTCCGCGCGAATTGCCACCGCCTCGGATTCAAGCCGTCGTTCCGCCTGTCGCAACTGCGCTTGGAGCTTGGCAATTCGTCCCTGGCCCCGATTGAAGATCGGCAATTCCAACTGCCACGTCGGGCCGGTCATGCGCTGTCCGTCTGTTTCTTTCTCAGTGTCGACTCCGAATTCGATGCTGCCGACATATCGATATGTCTTCGTGATTCCTAAGCTCCCGACCAGCGCGCCAATCTCCGTTTTCGTCGCAGCCAGGTCCAAGCGTTGATTGATGGCCAGTGATTCAAGGCGCTGTTGCGGGAAATCACCAGCTGGCAGCTCGGGAAGTTTACTGTCGATCTTCCACGCAGTATCGTCGCCCCACGTTCCCATCAGGCGGTTGAGCTTTTCCCGGCTAGCGCGGATAGAGGCTGAGGTTTCGGCGATATCTAATTTCGATTGCGAATACGTCGCCTGCTGATTGGCCAGATCGAGATCGTTAATGTTTCCGGCTTCGTGCTGGCGTTGCGCCAACTCAACCGCGGCTACGTCTGTTTCGTTGATTGCTTTCAGACGCCCGAGCAATTGTTGCTCAGCCTGCAACTCGTAAAACGCCGTTTTGACCCCAGCGGCCAGCTTTAATACCGCATCGCCCACTTGCAGCGTGGTCTTCATTAGCTGCGCAGTAGCGACTTTTTTCCGAAGTGGAATCACGAGCAGATCGAAAAACTCCTGCGCAATCGCCATTTCGACGTCTGTCCCAGATGGCGGCCGATTGGGAAACCGGGCATCTCCGGCGAAGATTGGATTCCTGAGCAACCCGGCCTCGATCAAGTCGGCCTGAGCAATTCCAATCTCTTCGAATGTTGCCTGCAATTCCCGATTATTTAGCAGTGCGATCTGCACGGCGGAATCGGCGGTTAGAGTTTGCCGCAGCAAAACGCGAATTGCTTCTCGAATCTGATCACTCGCCTCGCCATCTTTTTGCCATTGGACCTGTTTCCCGGTTCGGTGCCGAACTGTCGATTGCAGGTCCTCAGTCGATTGCCCTTGCAACCCCGAGAGTGGGAATAACGGCAGCATCAACGCCAGAAAAAAACGCCGGGTCATTTCCGCTCTTCTTTCTTGATCAAGGTCATGCCACAAATCGGACACTTCCCCGGCTTGTCCTGATGAATCTGCGGATGCATTTTGCATGTGTAATAAACTTTTCCGCTCATCGGTTGCTCGCCCGAACCCATTTTCGCCGCGCCAGTTTTCTCGTGCTGCATACCTTCCATGCCGTTCATGCCATGATGCATTCCCTGCATTTCCAACGGCTGAAAACTCGGATTGCCTGGCCTATTCGCGGCGAGGCGCTCATTGGTCTTCTGTGTGAGCGCATCACGGCCAAGCATTCGTCTCGCGACCGGCGTGACCGATTCTTTCGCCTCCACGCTTGCCGGATTTCTCGCCGACAAGGGCGGCGGCTGGAAGTTCGTCGCACAGCCGATCAACCACCGCGTGCAAAATACGACGGTGAAAATTCTAACGCTCATGTTCATATCGGTCTGACTAATCCGAGGCGGCGGATTGAACCCTGTGCCCGCGGCATTCTATCGATGCTGCTATTTCTGAAGCACTGCGTTCTCGATCATGTTTACCCCGTCACGGGAAGTAACTTTCCCTTCGACGGTCATCTTCTTGGCGGCGTATTCGGCCAGCTCGTTGTTGAGAGGCTTATGTTCGCCGATAAGTAAGTAGGTCCTGCCGTCATCAGCTTTAAGACCGACTGGCAACCCACTTCTAATGCACTTCTTTGCACAGGCAGCGTGCTTCTCGCCAATTGCGTTGTGATCGATGTAGCAGGCCATATCGATGACCTCGCCGCTGATCTTCTTTATTTCACCAGACGCGAGTTCATCTTTCCCGCCATGCTCATGGCCTTGATGAGCAATGACTGGCGATGCCGCGAATAATGCTGTTTGATTTTTTCATAGTTCTTTCTTTTTGGTTCTCATTTCTTGATTTCCCCGCAGCTGATCATGCCCTTTCCGCCGTATGGATTGGCGACGGTGGTTGAAGTTTGCACCCAATCCTTCTTCAGCATCGGGCAATGAAAGACGTGATAGTCGGACTGGCCGGCAGCCAGCGTCTTTGCCCGGCTGCTTAGTTTTTCAAAACCGGCACGAGCATCTTTGAGCGAAGTTGCCTTCGCGACCTCGTTGCCTTCTTCCCCGAGTTTCTCGGCGGCGGTCTTAGCGGTTCCGAGATCATCGGCGGCAAGGGCGGTGTGGATTTTTTCGTACACGGCAAGGAACTGCTTGTCCTTGTCGGAGAGATTTGCGGCCTGCGCGGTAAACGCCGCGAGGGTTAAAGCTATCGCCGCGACAAGCAGAGTTCGTAGAACGTTAGTTGATTTTTTCATTTAGACTTGAGGTTGAATGTTGATTGTGAAAGAGGCGACAGCGCACCCGCGCAGTTGGTAATAGATGGCCAAAAGCCGGACGCGATTTTCGTCCAGTCAAATGGCACAGCTCACGCCGAGAAATCGCGCCAGGCAGGACGAAGGCGTTAGCTCAAAGAAAGAGGAGGAGCGTGAGCGAGAATGCTCCGCTGAAGAACTGATTCAGCGAACGAAACAGCTCCGGGTGGACCCGTGTTCCATTCGGAGAATCGGCCAGGCTGAGAATGATCCGCAGTCGGAATAAAGCTGACGAGGTAAATATGCGAAACAAATGCGAACGTATCGGCTGCGGCCAGGCCGCTCGACGGCATGACCAAAGTCGCACGCAGAACTTTGCAGCATTCCACGCCCCCCTGCTGATCCTGCCTTACTGGCGTCGGATTCCCAGGAGCAGTGGCATGACATTTCGGCATCTGCATTCCCGACACATGTTGCAGTGCGCCTAAAGCACAGTGATTCGAAATTCCGAACCAAGCCGCAGTGATGATCAAAACGAGCGGTAAACGCACGACCCCGTTGGGAAGCAGGCTTGTCACAGGTCTAAATTAGTCGCTCAGGTAAGGAGAATGTTCAAATTGTCGAGGGCCGGTCCGACATCGGATCACTCCAGGACTACGGCGATCGGTACTTGACTCAGATAACCGATTTTGACCAGAAAGAGGCTTGATCGTGAAATGTCTTCGGCGACCGGGGAGAAAAAGTCACAGAAATAGGCAACATCGCTGCAATCGCGTCGGAGCGCTGAGGACTTTAGTGCTGCTATTGACGCTTGGGTATTCCGCCGAAGCCCAATCTCCCAACTCCGATATGACACCGCGAAGCGGCGAAGCGACTCACGATCTGACCGGCTTGAGCCTGGAAGAACTGTATAACCTCGACGTCATTCAACTAAATGTCATCGGCGGACATACCCATCCGGCTCACGAAATAATGTTCGGCTATGAATTCATGTTTATGGATATGGGCGGCCATCTGAGCGGAACGCGCGATGTCAGCGAGGCAGAGATCTTGAGACAATTCCCTTCCGCTTCCACGGGAATGACCGTCGAGGAGCATATGCCCGAGATAATGTATGCTCCTACGAACAAACTAACGCTGATGGCAATGCTGCCTATCAAGCACATCGAGATGGACATGGTTCTGAGGGACGGGTTCCATTTCACCGAGCACTCGCAAGGCATCAGTGATCTCCAAATCATGGCGCTTTACACCGCGCTCGGAAGCGTGAGCAAGGGACAGCGGTTGCTCATCGATGCGGGAATGAGTTTCCCAACGGGTTCTATCGACGAGAAGAACACCATCGCGGGTTTGGATCCGTCGACATTTAAGCTTGAATACCCAATGCAATTGGGATCGGGCACTTACGATTTTAGGCCGGGATTGACTTATTTGGGTGAGTCCAAGAAATGGGCGTGGGGCGCTGAAGCGCTAACGACTCTCCGGTTTGGGCGCAACGACAACGGCTATCGGCTCGGCAATGAGTACAATCTAATGGGATGGGTCGGCTACGCGCTGACGGACTGGTTTGCGCCGTCGCTGAGGGTTAATGGGCGCATCTGGGGAAATGTTCATGGCGCGGATCCGGAAATTGACTCTACCTTTGATGCAGAAGGTGACCCACATCGACAAGGCGGCCGGCGGGTGGATTTTCTGATGGGTGTAAATTTTTTCGTGCCGGAAGGAATTTTTAAACGAACGCGAGTGAACATCGAGGGCGGTTTTCCGATCTATGAAAACTTAGACGGCCCGCAATTAAGCACTCGCTGGTTATTGTCAGCCGGGTTAACTTATTCCTTCTGAAAAGCGATGCGAAACGCCAACCGACACTTACTGCCCGCACGGATTCTCGCCGCGCTGAAAGTTGTCTGCCTGAGCGCTTTGCTGGGTGTCGCTTACATTTGCTTTCAAGTCCCGCATCAAGCCTCCGCACAAAGCCTCTCTTCGCGGGAGTACGAAATCAAAGCCGCCTATCTGTATAACTTCATCAAGTATGTCGATTGGCCCAGCTACGGCGACACCATCTCGATTGGCATCTTAGGCAATGATCCATTCGGGGCGGCACTAGCCCCGCTTAATGGCAAGATAGTTAAAGGCCGGCGACTCGTCATCAAACACGTCGATTCGGTGCGCGACGCGCAACAGTGTCAAATCATCTTCGTCAGCTCCTCGGAGAAACAACGGCTGCAGGAGATATTTGAAAGTTTGAGGTCTGCACGTGTCCTAACCGTTGGCGAAACGCAAGGCTTCGCGGACGGAGGCGGCATCATCAATTTCATTGAGGAGAATAACAAAGTTCGATTTGAAATTAACGCGGAGGCGGCGCGCCGCACCGGATTGAATATTAGTTCAGAATTGCTCAAACTGGCGAGATTGGTAAAATCATAGCTCGGGAGCGGAATGCCGGCCTTCCGACAAACAACGATCAAGCGCAAGCTCATCGCGCTGATCATGCTGACGAGTAGCGTCGCCCTGCTGGTGGCGTTCGCACTGATGATCGTGAGTGATTATGTCTCCTTTCGCTCAGGATTGGTACGAGATCTTCGCACGTTAGCCGATGTGATGGGCACCAGCGGCAGCTCAGCTCTTGATTTTGATGACGAAGAATTTGCGACCAAAACTCTAGCGGGACTTACGGCTATCCCGAAAGTCACCACCGCGGCTATTTACACCAAGGAGGGAAAAATCCTCGCGAGCTATCTTCGCGACAAGCAGTCCGAGCCGCCTCCAGACAAGCCTGGCCCCGAGGGATACGCATTTAAAAACGCTTATTTCACTTTTTTCCGTCCGGGCTATCTGAATTTGTTTCATCCAATTAGAAGAGGCGGAGAACAAATAGGCAGCATTTACTTGCAATACAGTTTGCAGGAAATGAACGCGCGTTTGACGCGTTATGCCGGACTTGCCGGCGCAATCGTTTTGGGCGCCGCGTTCGTCGCGTTCCTTTTCTCATCGCGCCTCCAGCGAATTATTTCCAGACCGATTCTTTCTCTCGCGCAAACAGCCAGGATTGTTTCGGAGCAAAAGAATTATTCCGTGCGAGCGGAAAAGCGTACCGACGACGAGATCGGTTTTCTAATCGACCGGTTCAACGGCATGCTCGCCCAGATCGAGGAGCATGAAAAGGAACTTCGAGAGGTAAATGAGCAACTGGTGCAATCAGAACAGCGAGCCCGTGCTGCCACTCAGGCTAAAAGCCACTTCCTGGCTAACATGAGTCACGAGCTGCGTACGCCGCTCAACGCAATTATCGGGTATAGCGAGATGCTTCAGGAAGAAGCAGAGGATTCGGGTCAGGACAGTTTTATTCCCGATCTCAAGAAGATCAACCGTTCCGGGAGGCACTTGCTCGAACTAATCAACGACGTGCTCGATTTGTCTAAGATCGAAGCAGGCAGAATGGAACTTTATCTCGAGACTTTCGATGTTCCGAACTTGCTTGAGGACGTTAGCACTACAGTGCAACTGCTCGTGCAAAAAAACTCGAACGTGCTTGAAGTGCGTTGCCCTGCAAATCTAGGCGCGATGAGGGCTGACATGACCAAGGTCCGCCAGTCCCTTTTTAACCTTCTCAGCAACGCGAGTAAATTTACCAAAAACGGAAAGATCACGCTCGAAGCAGCCCGCGAAATCTCACCAGCGAAAGGCGACTGGATCGTTTTTCGCGTAAGCGACACCGGAATTGGCATGACACCGGAACAGCAGGATCGCGTCTTTGAGGCGTTTTCTCAGGCTGACGCCTCCACCGCCCGTGATTTTGGTGGGACTGGCCTTGGCTTAACGATCACCAAAACCTTCTGCCGGATGATGGGCGGTGATGTTGCCCTAACAAGCGATCCGGGCAAAGGCACAACCTTTATCATTCGATTGCCTACTGAAGTCCGCGAACCGGACGCTGAATCTCTGGCCGCTCCGGAGCCGATTGCCGCGGCGCTAAATATGGAAGGCAAGCCTGTCTTGGTGATCGACGACGATGCGGATACGCGTCAGGTGCTGAAACGCTTCTTAACTCGAAAAGGCTTCCCTGTTGAATGTGCATCTAGCGGTAAGGAAGGTCTGCGTTTAGCTAGAGAATTGCATCCCATGGCCATCATACTGGATGTGATGATGCCAGGAATGGACGGCTGGGCCGTGCTTTCAACGCTCAAATCGGAACCTGAGGTCAGGGATATCCCGGTGGTTATGTTAACCATCGTTGATGACAAAAATCTCGGTTACGCATTGGGAGCCAGCGATTACATGATTAAACCGGTGAATCGGGATCGCCTAACCGAGATTCTCGCGAAATTCCGCGACGTGCCGCCGCCGCGTTCCGCCTTGGTGGTTGACGATGAAGAACCAGCTCGCAAAATGCTGACGCAAATCTTGGAAAAAGAGCGCTGGAACGTTGTTCAAGCGGAAAACGGATTGGTCGCACTAGAGCGGATTGCGAAACGTCGGCCCGACTTGATCATCTTGGATTTGATGATGCCAAAAATGAACGGTTATCAATTTATCGCCGAGCTCCGTAAGCACGCCGAGTGGCAATCCATTCCTATCATTGTAGTGACCGCGAAGGACATGTCTACGAAGGAGCGCATCGCACTGGATGGCTATGTCGAGAAGGTGCTGCCAAAACACGCCCTCACCGAGGATGCCTTGCTCACGGAAATCCAAGACTTGATCGCTGCCTGCGTGCAGGCCAAACAGCCGGCACAAAACAAACAAGCCATCTAGCTTCGACGGCGTAACCTTAATCATCCTTTGTCGAAAATATTATTAGTCGAAGACAACGAAATGAATCGCGACATGCTTACGCGTCGCCTTCAACGCAGAGGGTATGAAGTCGTGATCGCTCTTGACGGCGCGCAGGGTCTCGCCATGGCCCAATCTGAATCTCCAGCGTTGATTTTGATGGATATTAGCCTGCCGGTGCTCGACGGGTGGGAAGCAACGCGGCGGCTTAAGATGGCGCCGGAAACCAAGTCAATTCCAGTGATCGCACTCACCGCACACGCCATGAGCGGTGACCGTGAAAGATGTATCGAGGCAGGTTGCGATGACTTCGACACTAAGCCCGTCGAAATCTCTCGCTTACTCGGGAAGATTGAGACGCTTCTCCAAAGATCGAAAGCATAATGAGCGGCGACAAGCAAGGGTCCGTCTCGCCGCCTGGCGATGCTGATGACGGCCGTGGTGAGAAGAGTAAATACTCGGGCAATCTAAAACACGAGCTGCGTACTCCACTTAATCACATCATCGGCTATTGCGAAATGCTGATAGAGCAAGCGCAGGACGATGGTTTGGACATTTTCATTCCCGACCTCGATCGAATTCATGCTGCAGGCGAACGGCTATTACGTGTCGTTGATGATCTTTGCGATCCTGTGGCGGATCGAAAAATCGACGAACTTTCGATGCACCACGAGGTACGCACACCGTTAAACCAGGTAATCGGCTATGCGGAAATGTTACAGGAACAAGCGAAAGACTTAGGACACGATTCTTTCGCTTCAGATTTGCAGAACGTGCATACCGCCGGCAGACGTTTGCTCGAACTGATTGTAGAAAATTTTGCCTCGATTCAGGTCAGTTCCG
>QHNB01000122.1 GCA_003217965.1 Verrucomicrobiota bacterium
CTTCGCCATACTTCGCGAAGATTTCGGGGATGGAGCTACCGAAGCGTTGGCGGATCATTTCATCAGTATCGAATCGGGGCCATTTCACACGCGCCGCCAATTCACGTCCGACAGCAGATTTCCCGGCGCCCATGAACCCGATCAGTGCAATCGACCGGCCTCCCGCATTCATCCGTCAGCATAAGCGAATTTAATTCGCGGCGAAATCGCGCGTTGCGGCGATGAGAACTTCGTTAAGATTCGCCTATGCCGCGCAAAAAACCCGAGGTCGCTGTCATCATGGGCAGCGCATCGGATTGGGAGACGATCAAACATGCTGTCGACATGCTGCAAATCTGCGGAGTCGCTTGTGAGCACCGGATTGTTTCAGCCCATCGTACGCCGGATCTGCTGCGAGAATTTGGCCGATCGGCCGCAGATCGTGGCTTGCGCGTGATCATTGCCGGCGCGGGAGGCGCAGCGCATCTGCCCGGGATGATTGCGGCGCACACATGGCTGCCGGTGCTAGGTGTGCCAATCAAAACAAAATCCCTTGATGGAATTGATTCGCTCCTTTCTATCGCACAGATGCCCGCTGGCATTGCTGTTGGCACACTGGCGATCGGAGAAGCGGGTGCAAAGAATGCCGGTTTGCTGGCCGCAAGCATCATCGGCCTGGAGAACGCAACCGTCCGAAAAAAGATCGAAACATTCCGCAAAAAGCAAACCGAGACCGTGCTGGCGCAA
>QHNB01000123.1 GCA_003217965.1 Verrucomicrobiota bacterium
GCGAGACAATTGAGTGGTGCGAGCGCCAAATTGAAGTGCGACCAGCTGGCGCCATTATTGAGACAGCGCAGAATCGATTGCGGGAAAAGAATTTCTTTTCCGAAAATGGTTTTCCTGTCCCCACGTTTCGTCCCGTCCGCAGTTCAGCTGAGCTCGTCTCGGCGGTCGAGCAACTAGGTCGGAACGCAATTTTAAAGACGATCGCGTTCGGATACGATGGAAAAGGTCAGCAATCGATCTCTTCGCGCGATCTGAAAGATGTTTGGGAAACCCGGGTGAGCGATGAACTGATTCTTGAGCGTGCCATCGATTTCGAGAAAGAGATTTCGGTCATTGTCGCGCGCGACCCTAATGGGAAGATGAAATCATTCCCGATTAGCGAAAATGTGCATCGCAATCACATCCTGGACGTCACGATCGCACCGGCAGCTGTTTCTGAATCGGTCGCCAAAGAAGCGATCGATATCGCCTGTGCCATTGCCGACAAACTGGAACTGATTGGTTTGCTTGCAGTCGAGATGTTTCAAGAGCAGGGCGGTAAACTTTTGGTGAATGAAATCGCGCCGCGACCGCACAATTCCGGTCATTGGTCGCTCGAAGGTTGTCTGACCAGCCAGTTTGAACAGCAGGTTCGCGCCGTGTGCGGGCTCGCCCTCGGTTCGACCGAGCTTTTGCGACCATCAGCGATGGCAAACTTGCTAGGCGACATCTGGCAATTCGGCGAGCCGGATTGGCTGGCCGCACTGGCAATTCCAAATGTTCATCTACATCTCTACGGCAAACACGAAGCGCGTCCGCGCCGAAAAATGGGACATTTGACCGCGCTGGCATCGTCGGCGGAAGAAGCGGCGAAAGTGGTTCGCCAAGCGCGCGAAAGCCTTTGCAAACAAAAATCGTAGCGGCTGACCTGGAATCGAGCGTGGCACGCGCGCTTGAACTCCTCGATGCCGGCCAAGTTGTCGCCCTGCCTACCGAAACTGTTTACGGCTTAGCAGCGGACGCCCTCAATCCTGAAGCTGTGGCGAGGATTTTCGAAGCGAAGGAGCGTCCACGTTTTGATCCGCTTATTGTTCACTTGCCAGAACAAAAAGCTTTGGATCACGTCAGCAAAATCGAAACAGAGATTGTTCCGCAGTTAACTCAGGCATTTTGGCCGGGACCACTCACAATCGTGCTGCGAAAACGTGACACGATTCCGGATATCGTGACAGCGGGCCTTGAGACGGTGGCGATTCGCATGAGCGCAAATCCGATCTTCATGAAGATTGCCGCCAAATTCGGTCGTCCGATCGCAGCGCCAAGCGCCAACCGCTTCGGTCAGATCAGTCCAACGCGAGCGTCGCATGTTTTTGATGAACTTGGCGGACGCATTGCGCTGATTGTAGACGGCGGTCCGACGCAGCACGGCATCGAATCCACAATCGTGCGAATTGTTAACGGTTCGATTGAAATCCTGCGAAACGGGCCGATTACGGCCGAAAAGCTTGCGCAGTTCGCGCCGATCGTTAAAGGCAGGTCTAGCGACACCGTTGCTGCGCCGGGCCAATTACCCTCACATTATGCCCCACACGCGAAATTGGTTGTCGTCGCCACATTGGAAAACGTCTTGGGATGGAGTGGCAAACGAATTGCGGCGCTTTCTTTTCGTGACTCGACGGCCCTGCATCGCTTCTGGACGAGAGCATACCTGAGCGAACGCGGAGATCTGCGCGAGGCCGCCGCAAACCTTTTTCAAAAACTGCGTCAGCTTGATCGACAGAATCCCGACTTGATTGTCGCGGAGCTCGTGCCGGAGGAGGGGATTGGGGCCGCCATCAACGAGCGCTTGCGGCGTGCCGCGGTTAAGTAATGCCTGGACCAGTGACCTTGAAGCCCAGACTGTTTCCTCGCTTAATCTTTGTGTGCCAGCGCCGCTTTAATGAAGCCTTTGAAAAGCGGATGCGGTTTGTTCGGTTTGCTCTGAAATTCCGGGTGATATTGGCAAGCGAGAAAGTAGGGATGATCGCGCAACTCGATCAGTTCGGCCAGTGATCCGTCGGGCGAAGTCCCGGAAATCTCGAACCCCTTTTCCCGCATGCGCTCGCGATACTTCATATTGAACTCATAGCGGTGCCGGTGCCGCTCCAGCACTTCATCACTGCCGTAAATTTTTTCGGCAAGCGATCCTTTCTCGATCTTCGTCGGCCACGTTCCAAGACGCATACTGGCGCCTTTATTTTGCACCTCGCGCTGTTCTTCCAACAGGGAGATGACAGGGTCTCTCGCGTCCTTATCAAACTCGGTGCTGTTCGCCTTTTCCAACCCACAAACGTTCCGGGCAAACTCAATGGTGGCGACCTGCATTCCCAGGCAAAGTCCAAGATAGGGAATCTTGTTCTCCCGCGCGAATCTCGCCGCTTTTATTTTGCCTTCGACCCCTCGATCGCCAAAACCGCCGGGAATCAATACGCCCGCTACGTCTTTCAAATCGCCGTCTACTCCTTCTTCCAGAGATTCCGCATCAATGAGCTTCAGGTCGATCCCGCAATCTTCGCTCGCGGCGGCATGCGTAAGCGACTCGTAAATGCTTTTGTAAGCATCTTGCAAATCGATGTATTTGCCCACTACCGCTATCCGGATCCGTTTTCTCGGACTCACCACTTGCTCGACGAATTTGCGCCAGTTCGCCAGTTCCGGCTCGGGCGTTTTTAGGCCGAGCTGCTCGCAAATCAACCCGTCAAGACCTTCATCATGCAACATCAGAGGCACTTCATACACGGTGTGCTTTACGTCGGCCGCTTCGATCACCGCCCGCGGCGAGACGTTACAGAACATTGAAAGTTTTTGCCGCAACTCGTAATCGAGCGGCTGTTCGCTCCGGCAAATCAAGACCTGCGGTTGCAAACCGATCTCGCGAAGCTTGGCTATGCTCTGTTGCGTAGGCTTTGTCTTTAGTTCACGTGCCGCTTTGATGTATGGCACAAGCGTGACGTGAATGTTGACCACGTTCTGCGCCCCCACTTCGAGAATGAATTGCCGAATGGCCTCCAGAAACGGCAACCCTTCGATGTCGCCCGTCGTGCCACCGACTTCCGTGATGACGACGTCATATTTGGATTCGTCTGAAATTTCACGGATGCGATTTTTAATTTCGTCCGTGACGTGCGGAATGACCTGCACCGTTTTGCCGAGATAATCGCCTCGACGTTCTTTGTTGATGACCGACTCATAGACCTGGCCGCTGGTCAGATTGTTGTGACGCGAAAGAACGCAGTTCGTGAAACGTTCGTAATGTCCAAGGTCGAGGTCGGTTTCCGCTCCATCGTTCAAAACATAAACTTCGCCATGTTGAAACGGGCTCATCGTTCCCGGATCAACGTTGAGATACGGATCAAATTTTTGGAACACCACGCGGAGCCCCCGAAACTCGAGCAGCGTCCCGAGAGCGGCCGCGGCCAGACCTTTGCCAAGCGAACTGACAACCCCGCCGGTGACGAAAATATACTTCATCGGGGGAAACCCCTCCTTTCAGCGCCGGCGATAATCTGCTCCAGCGCCGCGGCGTCTTCCGGCGTGTCAACGCCTGGTGAACCTTGCTTCGTGACGAGCACATGTACCCTTACACCATTCTCCAACGCGCGCAATTGCTCGAGTGACTCCGCTCGCTCCAACGGTGCCGGTTTCCACTTAACCAGGCGCAGCAGAGTCTGGCGCCTAAAACCGTAAACGCCTTGATGACGAAGGGCGCGCAGAGGCCATTTCCGATCGCGAGGATAGGGAATGAGCGAACGCGAAAAGTAGAGCGCCTCGCCAGAGAGATCAGTCACGACTTTCACCTGGTGCGGTGACTTCGCCTCCGTCGCATTTTGAAACGGATGCGCGGCGGTAATTATTTCGATATTGCGATTCTGCTGGAGAGTTGAGACAAGTCGATTCAAGAGACGCGGATTGATCAAGGGCTCATCTCCTTGCACGTTGATGACGAGGGAAAAGTCGCGAGCGTGCCTTACGACTTCGGCAATCCGATCGGTCCCGCTTTGGTGCTCGGATGAGGTCAGCGCCACTTCTGCCCCCCAATCGAAAGCTGCTTCCGCGATTCGCATGTCATCCGTCGCGATGATCGTAGCATCGATTTTATTTGCTCGACTGCAGCGTTCCCAAACGCGTTGTAAGAGAGGTTTGCCGGCGATGACATACAAAGGTTTTCCCGGAAATCGCGTCGAACCCCACCGCGCCGGAATAATGACGACGTTCATCTGGTGAACTTCGTCAGAATGATTTCGGTCGCTTCAGCAAAATTTTCGACTACCCACTCAGCGGCGCTGTTGGCCGTGTTTGTCTCAAATCCCGTTTCTACGCGAATCGTTTTGAGTCCGGCGTTGTGACCGCACTGCACATCAATCTCCTTGTCGCCCACGAAAATCGAGCGACTGAGATCGACGTTGTGCTCTCTCGCCCCTTGCAACACCATCCCGGGCGCCGGTTTTCGACACTGAGATTCAACCCCCGGCGGATCAGGACAAACATAGGTGCCGTCAATTAAAGCCTCGCCGATTTGCCGCAACACTTCAGCGTGCACGGCTTCGTATTGCGGACGCGTGAAATAGCCGCGCCCAATCCCGCTCTGGTTCGTAACCATGATCAGCTTGCAGCCACGCGCCTTCAGTTTTCGCAACGAATCCAGCACGAAGGGAAAAACATGCACGTCCCTTGGATCACTGCAGTAATCGACGTCTTGCATAATCGTGCCATCCCGATCAAAG
This sequence comes from Verrucomicrobiota bacterium, assembly GCA_003217965.1. GTDB lineage: Bacteria > Verrucomicrobiota > Verrucomicrobiia > Chthoniobacterales > UBA10450 > AV69. Next base: position 4,743 of record QHNB01000123.1, read on the forward strand.
AACACAGCCGGCGTCTTTTCGTCAGCCATTCTCGAAATTCTGGAGTAACTCTTCGCGAGTGACCGTTGCCGTCCCAAGTTTGCCGACTACCACCGCGCTTCCGTGATTGGCGATATCGGCGGCTTCAAGCGGTGTCGCACCGGCAGTGAGCGCGAGAGTAAAGAGCGCAATTGCGGTATCGCCGGCGCCGGAAACGTCGAAAACCTGGCGCGCTTTCGTGGGCACGTGATGCGGCGCCTGCCCGCGCTGGAAAAGCATCATCCCTTGTTCGCCCAGGGTGATTAGCACTAGTTGGGTGTCCCACTTTTCCATCAAGGTTGTGCCGACTTTTTGTAATGCCTCGTCATCGGCAACAGAATCAGTCGGTTCCGTCCAAGGAATTCCCGCCGCATGGAAAGCTTCGCTGCGGTTGGGCTTAATCACCGACAGGCCCTGCCATGAAATGTCGTGTCGCGGATTCGGATCAGCCGCGACAACTTTTCTTTGCTCGTGTGCCAGCGACACGATCCGCGACACGAGTTCCGGAGCCAGGAATCCTTTGCCATAATCTTCGAAAATGATGGCGTCGATTTCCGGGAGGGTCGCTCTTATCGCTTCCACCACCGAACCGATCTGCTCCGCCGTCGGCGCAACAATTTTCTCCCGGTCGACCCGTACGACCTGTTGCTGACGCGCAATGATCCGCGTCTTCACGATAGTCGGGCAATCGTTGGAGATTGGGCACCGCGCCGTGTCGATCTTTTGCTCGGTCAGCAACCGGCGCAGTGTGTCACCGCTATGGTCCCGACCAATCATCCCAACAACACCAACACGATCTGTAAATTCGCGTAAATTGCGCGCCACGTTGGCAGCGCCGCCCGGATAAAATGACTCGCCCGATACCTCCACCACCGGTACCGGCGCCTCCGGGGAAATGCGGCCAACCTTGCCCCAGACGAACTCGTCCAGCATAAGATCGCCGATAACAACGAGACGTTGCGTCGAGGCGCGATCGAGAATTTCCTGCAAGCGTTGGGAGGTCATGCCAAATGGGGCGGATGCCGCCGCCGGAGAGAGTTGATGCGATTCAGGGGAGTCAAAGCGTGGGATTTGAGCGCGAATAAGTTCTATTTAGAGTTTGCATTAATCCTGAATACGCGTTCGAAATCAACAGTCGAAACTGCCGATGATTTCATCTTTTAATCTCAAGAAGTGGGCGGGCTATGCACTCGCAGCTGTGGCCTTCAGTGGAACAAGCTCGGGCCGGTCAACTGGAAGGAATATGTGCGCACGGAAAAAGGCGCGAATTTTACCGAGCGGCCGCGTATTGCGCTATTACTCGGGACCGTAATTGCCGATGGCTTTATCGCCGTTCAAGCAGAGGACGCGCCTGCCGTAAAGGATATCGGGCAACGCGTGCTGGCGCTGGCGAAGGGAATAGGGGTGGGCAATTCCATTACTCCGCACGCAAAAGCGATCACCGAGGCAGCGGACAAACGAGAATGGGAGAACGTCCGGCAGGAGCTCGATCGCACCCAAAACAGTGTGCAGCAAGCGATGAACGAAGTGCAGGATCAAAAATTATCCCAACTGGTCAGCCTGGGTGGATGGTTGCGAGGCACGCAGGTGCTAACCTCGGTTGTGAGCGCGCATTTTAGCGCACAAGGCGCCGAGCTTTTGCATCAGCCGGATTTGCTTGAGTACTTCGGGCAAAAATTGAATGGCATGCCGGAATACAGACTGCCGGTGATTGAAAGCATCAAAGGTGCACTGGTCGAGGTGCGACCGCTAATCGCAACTGGCGCAAAACCAATTTCCCCAGACGCGGTGAAAAGGATCAATTTGATCACAACCCGCCTGGACGGCGAAATCGTGACCCGCCAGTGATGAACACGGCGTGCAGAATCGCAGTCAGCACGGTTCTGGCAATCGGCCTACTGCGGGCGACCAGCTTTGCCTCAGTTGACGATGCCCAATCGTTCGCTCTGCAGGCGGCTGAACCCTACGTCAAGGAAGGGTTTCAGGTACGCGAGGATTACTGGGGCGGCGATTTGGGGGCAGGGGAAAAAAAGGCGGTACGGCAGCAGCTTTTTAAAGGGAACGAATATTGGTTTTGGATGGGAACAGAAGTCGAGCGCGCAAAAATCTCTGTCCATATTTACGATTCGGAAGGAAAGTTGGTGGAGCAACCGGACAGCTGGCAGAAAGGTCACTTCGCAGCCGCGCACGTAATTCCGAGCGGCACCGGCAGTTATTTCATCATTGTTGCAGTCGAGGAGTCCCCCGAGGAACGAACCCATTGGGCGCTCGTTTACGGGTTCCGTTAATGCGAAGCAGCACGACTCCGGTCCGAACTGCCTGTTTGCGATTGGCTCATTGATTCCGCAATGACCGAA
>QHNB01000124.1 GCA_003217965.1 Verrucomicrobiota bacterium
ACATCCAACTTCAGGAGAAATACATCCCGCCTTCTGGATCTATTCAAGGATCGCTTGCAACGTCCAAGGTCTTCAACCAGGTCAAAGCGTTCGCGAATGGTTCGCGTAGCCCTGATTCAGCTTTAAGTAATCACAAACGAGGTCTGATTGATGGGCAAGGCGACAACAATGTTTGTGCCTTTGCCGCGCACGCTCGTGATCTCTAATTGTCCGTTCATTTGTTGGACCCGTTCATGCATCCCGATGAGACCCCAACCGTCGTGTTGATCTTTCAGTTCAAATCCCGCGCCGTCATCACGTAGCTCCAGCCGAACTCCAGTGGCATCACAGCTTAAACGGGTTCGAAACTTTTAGCGTGTGCGTACTTTAGGGCGTTAGTCAAAGCTTCCTGACCAATACGTAAAAGGTTTTCCTGCCAAACTGGCGGAAGTTCCGGCAGTTTGCCGCGCAGTTCGAAGGTTGTGTGGATGGCGGTTCCCGCCGTTGTATTCTTGATGATTCCCTTGAGCGCCTCCCACAAGTTATCGCGTTCCAAAGCGTCCGGTCGCAGCGCGTGAACGGAGCGGCGTGCCTCGCTTAAACTTCGACGAGCCAAGTCAGCAGCACGGCGCAGATGTTCGTCTGCTTCCTTCTGCTGACCGGAGGCGATTGAATCCTCGGCCGCTTCTAATTGGATAATCACGCCCGTGAAACCTTGAGCCAGTGTGTCGTGGATATCGCGGGCCATTCTATTTCGCTCTTCGAGCACGGCGGCTTGCTGGCTTTGCTCGGCGAATTGGTTTAGTTGAATTGCAAACATTGCCTGGTGAGCGAGCGCTTGTGCTAACTCGATCTCTTCCGGCCGATAGGAGGGTCGGTCTCCATGACGAATACCGATGAATCCTTTGACATCTCCTCCTATCAAAGTCGGAATCGCGAGGAACTTCTTCGTTCCCTTCGACCTAAAATAGTCGCGTATGCGATTGGAAACCCGCGGATCACCTTCGATCTCTTCGACAACAGCCGGAACTCCGGTAAAGACCGTTTCCTGAAGCGCGTTATCCTCCTCCCAGGCTGAGGCGTCCTTGATAAATGGATGCTCCGAATCCGCCGCAGCGAAATTTTTGCCCTCTGCCGCTGCGCGCAAAACGAGCGAACCATTCTGTTTGTCTAACAACCACAAGGTCACGCTCTGCGCATTCAAAAGGCGTCCGATCGTGCTCAGCATTTGGCCGATCAGATTTTCCGGCACGGCCGCGCTCGCCAAGATGTCCAAGTTCTGCGCTAATGCCTCTGCTTGGCCCCGAGTAACTTGTTCAGAAGCCCGCAACGCATCCTCTGCGCGCTTTCGCTCGAGGATCTCACCACGCAATTCCTCATTGATTCTCTGCTGATCATCGCGCGCCCGTCTGAGCGATTCTGTTGCGCTCCTTTGAGCGGCGCTCAGGGACAAAAAGTAGTACTTAAACGCTAGAACAGCGAGTGCGATTGCAACCAAGCCCGGCCTGACTCCACCAAACCAGGCACTAAACATGACTGCACAAAGAAACATGGAAACGTGAGGAGCAGCATGGAAAACGGTGTCCACCCACCACAGGCCGATGAGAGTGGCAACAATCGACAGAACCGCAACCCCATAGCGCAAACTCACGGGCGGCCTAGACCACCAAAGACCCACGGACGCCTTCCTCCTCGCACTCGTGCCCGACTTCGCCATTCTATTGCCTCGTTTTTTAAAGAGCATACTACGCTGTCGCGTCTTCGAGCGGAAGTTTATCCCAGGAATTGAGCCTGTAACCCGCGCGTTCACGACAATTCCCCCCGGCCGCTGCGCCACCTTCGCTCGCTCCCTCGAAAGAGGCACTGAAAAATCCTGCCTCTATTGCGTGGTGAGAAGCGGAGTTGCCGCTAAGTTTTGTTGAATGAAAACTGAGCCGCCTAAGAAAAAGTACAGCCGCTTCCTTTCCAAGATTCTTCGACTACGTGCACGCAAGCATGACCGCATGCTCGTACTTAGCATGTCGCTATTTAATTTTACCGATGGATGGCGCCGCGTTTTATCGAAACATGAATATGCGCGGTTCTACGCCTAACCAAGCCGCCTCGGCCAAGGCAACAGCGCGGCAAGAGCAAATGCAGACGAACGGAACCAAACCAAGAGTCATGGACGCGGCCGAAGGATCGATTGCGGTCAAAGCGCCCGTTGCCGCTATCTACAAACGCTGGCTGGAGTTTGAAGAATACCCCAAATTTATCACCGCGATTAAACAGGTGCGAAAGTTGGATTCGAACCATTTTTCCGCCTTGCTCTCTTTCAACGGAAAGCCACATGAAGCGTTGCTTGAGATCATGCTGAGGGTGCCAGAGCGAAAACTCGCCTGGCGAACTATCGCCAACGATGGCGCTCCCCATCACTTTGCAGCGGGCGTTGTTTATTTCGCATCGCGCCCTAATCAAAACACGTGCATTACTCTCAGGCTGACTTCAAGTTTTGGCGGCGCCGTTTCGCATCGGGTCGATCAATATCTCCACAATTTTAAACGCTTGGTTGAAGCGGGCTGAAGATCTCGGTCATTCGCTGACTTGTTTGCGTCAATGTTTTGGCTTTACCACCGGCAAGAAAAAAAGTAGCAACGAAAATAGCCGCTTAAGCGAAAACTAAATGCTATGACGTCGCTCACTGGCTTGCTCGGCAAATGGCCACTGATTCGTCAAATTCGTGAGCGGGCCGATGGCACAGGTCTTGAGGCGATGTCGGATAAGACGCGTGCGATGCACGCGCGAATCGATGGCGCCGAGGTGGCACGATCGGTTTGCCCGTACTGCGGAGTCGGGTGCGGGCAGCTTGTTTTCCACAAGGATGGCAAACTGATTTCGATCGAAGGCGATCCGGAGAGTCCGATCAGCCAGGGAAATCTTTGTCCGAAAGGCGCGGCTTCTTACCAGTTGCTCACGCACGACCGGCGGGTCACGAAGATGAAATATCGCGCGCCGCGCGCGAAAGAGTGGACGGAAATTCCATTGGATCGCGCGATGGACATGGTGGCGGACCGCGTCTGGGAATCACGCAAGCGGACGTTCGTTCATAAAAAAAACGGCGCGACGCTCAATCACACAACCGCGATCTGTCATCTCGGCGGCGCGACTCTCGATATCGAGGAAAATTATCTCATCAAAAAACTGTTCACTCTCGGCCTGGGAATGGTCTGCGTCTCCAACCAGGCACGGATATGACATAGCAGCACGGTGCCCGGTCTGGGCACCTCCTTCGGCCGGGGCGGAGCTACGACCGCGCAACAAGATCTGGCCAATGCCGATTGCATTTTAATCGAAGGCTCCTCCATGGCCGAGGCGCACCCGGTCGGATTTCGCTGGGTTATGAAAGCAAAGGAACGTGGCGCGACTATCATTCACGTCGATCCAAGGTTTTCGCGCACCAGCGCGCTAGCCGATATCTGGGTGCCGATTCGCGCCGGCGGCGATATTGCATTCCTTGGCGGACTCATCAGGCACATCATCGAGAACAATCTTTTCTTCCGCGATTACGTCGTGCACTTCACCAATGCCTCATGCATTCTGCGCGAAGATTTTCGCGACACCGAGGAAGGCGGGACCGGCTTCTTCTCGGGTTGGAACGAGCAGCAACGCGCTTATGACAAGGAGAGCTGGCTCTACCAAGGCGACGGGCTAAGTTTTCCCGAGCGCGATTTAACTCTGCAACATCCACGTTGCGTTTTTCAAGTGCTGCGACGCCACTTTTCTCGGTACACGCCCGAGATGGTCGAGAAGATTTGCGGCATCTCTCCCACGCTGTTTCACAAAGTGGCTGATACTCTCGTCGCCGCCTCGGGTCCCGATAAGACCGCAGCGATTTGTTACGCAGTCGGGTGGACCCAGCAGTCGAAAGGCGTTCAGATCATTCGCACCGCATCGATGCTGCAACTTCTGCTCGGCAACATCGGGCGGCCCGGTGGCGGTATCCTTGCCTTGCGTGGTCACGCTTCGATCCAGGGTTCAACTGATGTTCCAACGCTCTACGACATTTTGCCCGGTTACCTGCCGATGCCGCGCGCCGATGGCACCGAAGCAACACTTCGCGATTACTTAGCCAAGCAAACAAAGCCGACCGGTCTTTGGCACAACACGCCGGCTTATTTCGTCAGTATTCTCAAGGCATACTACGGCAAGAACGCGACCGCAGAGAACGACTTCGGCTACGATTGGGTTCCGAAGGTTACGGGCAATCATTCCTACTTCGAGTACCTCTACGACATGGCCGATGGAAAAATGGAAGGTATGTTTATCATGGGGCAAAATCCGGCCGTGGCGGCGCCAAACTCCCGTTTTGAGCGAGCAGCGCTATCCAAGCTGAAATGGCTCGTCATCCGCGACATGGTCGAGATCGAATCGGCATCGTTTTGGGCCGATTCACCCGAGGTCGACCGTGGGGAATTGAAAACGGAGGAGATCGAAACTGAAGTCTTCTTTTTCCCATCGGCCGGTCACGCAGAAAACGACGGCACGTTCACGAACACACAACGGCTTTTGCAGTGGCGCCAGACAGCGGTTAGACCTCCTGGAGATTGTCGATCCGACGAGTGGTTCATGCATCAATTGGCGCTGCGTTTGATCGCGAAAGCGTCGAATGATCCCATGGACGAACCGTTGCGCGCCCTCGATTGGTGGTATCCGGAAGATGAGACCGGCATGCCGCACACCGAAGCGGTGTTGGCCGAGATCAATGGATGGCACACCGATCCGGCAGCCGCGGTCGGTGACCGCGGAGCTGTAGCCCGGGTTGGTGACCCCGGTCGGAACGATGGAGTAATTTTCGGTGTCGATCGCAACGGCAAGCCCCATCACGGTCCCCAGGTCGCCGATTATAACGAGTTGAAAGCCGATGGATCAACCGCCTGCGGTTGTTGGATTTACTCGGGCGTTTTTAGCCGCGACGGCGTGAACAAAGCGAACGCGCGTCAGTCGAAAGACTATCTGGGACATGGGTGGGGCTTTTCCTGGCCCAGCGATCGGCGCATCATATATAATAGAGCGAGCGCCAGCCCGACAGGCGAGCCCTGGAGCCAACGAAAGAAACTGGTGTGGTGGGACCAGACCCAGAGCAAATGGACCGGAGTCGACGTCCCCGATTTCCCGGCCGGAAAGGCTCCGGGTTATCGGCCGACGCGACAGGAAAAGGGGTTGGACGCGATTCCGGGCGACGCGCCTTTTATGTTGCATGAGGACGGGCTCGGCTGGATTTACGTGCCCAAAGGTTTGCACGACGGCCCGTTCCCGACACATTACGAGCCGCTGGAATCGCCAGTGCGCAATTTCCTTTATTCGCGCGACACCGATCCGGTGGTCAACTGGTTCACCCGCCAGGACAATCGTTTTGCTCCGCCAGGCGATCAACGGTTTCCGTATGTTCTCACAACCTATCGGCTGACCGAGCATCATACCGCGGGTGGCATGTCACGATTCTTACCTCATCTGGCGGAACTGCAGCCGGAAATGTTCGCCGAGATCTCGCCAGAATTAGCTGCCCAACTCAAGATCAAGAATAGCGATTATATATGCATCGTTACGTTGCGCGGCGCCATTGAAACACGTGCGCTCGTCAGTCGACGCGCTCGACCGCTTCAGATCGATGGAAAAACTGTGCACCAAATTGCCCTTCCGTTTCATTGGGGTACGGCCGGGAACGTTAGCGGCGCCGCCGCCAATGATCTGATTCCGATTTCTGGCGAGCCAAACGTCACAATCATGGAAAGCAAGGCGCTCGCTTGTAATATCGTGCCTGGCCGTTTGCCGCGCGGTCCTGCCTTCGAAGATTGGCTGGACCGATACGTGCCGCGAGGTGGGCCCCCGAATTTGCATCCAGAACAGCCGCCTCCCGGGGCCCCACGCGGAAGAGTCGCGGCTGGTCACGAGCACGAGTCTCCCATTAGATAAGGAGGCATTATGATCGGCGAAGGAATTCAAAGCTCCAATCAGCGCCGACACTCTTTCGTGAAGGATCACGTCGAGGTTGGATTCTTCACCGACCCGAGTGTTTGCATCGGGTGCAAAGCTTGCGAAGTCGCATGCAAAGAGTGGAATCATGTGCCGGACGACGGCTTCACGTGGTCGGGAAATTCCTACGACAACACCGGCCATCTCGGAGCGTCGACCTGGCGCCACGTCATGTTCCTCGAGCAAGATCGACAAAAAGGAAATCAGGTTGTCGGTGCGCATTCTCTAGGTGATGGCGATGGTGAAGATCCCTTCCGCTGGGTTTTTCTATCCGATGTTTGCAAGCACTGCGAAGACGCGGGGTGTCTGGAAGCATGCCCGACTGGTGCAATCGTGCGCACGGAAGTCGGTTCAGTCCTCGTTCAGAACGACGTCTGCAACGGTTGCGGTTACTGCGTCGTCTCTTGTCCGTTTGGCGTGATCGATCGTCGGCCGGAGCCGTTGCCCGATGCCGGCGGCGCATTCAAGTGTACGTTTTGTTATGACCGGCAAAAGAGCGGACTCGTTCCGGCCTGTGCAAAAGTTTGCCCGACCGAATCAATTGTCTTCGGCAGATTGGACGATCTCCGCGTGCGCGGAGCGGAGCGCGTGCGGCAATTACAACAAAAAGGTTATACGGACGCGCAACTTTACGATCCAACGGAAACAAGTGTGCGCGGTATTCACGCTTTCTTTTTGATCTTGGGAGAACCGGAGGCTTATGGACTACCCCCGAAACCACAGGTTCCAACAATTTATTTGAAGTCAGCGTGGACCTCGGCCTTTGCAACCGCGATCGGATCCTTCATTGCGACCCTATTGGCATTCGCATTTTTCTCATGAGTGCCAGGCACCAGCGCGTTGCAGCCAAGGTCGCTGACGTCGGATTCGACAAGGAGACGCCAATACTCCGCCGCGGTCAACGACCGCCGCTACAGCAATGACAAACGACCGACCATCGGAAGAACGACTCGAGCAATTGCGCGAGAAAGCGTGGAAGAATGGTGTCGTTGCTGGTCGCGGTGTCGATGTTGCCGGTGGTCCAATTCCGCGGAAACCTGGTTACTACGGTGAACCTGTCGTCAGACCTCCAGTCTGGACACGGGAAATTGGGTTGTACTTTTTCATTGGCGGCATTGGTGGTATGTCGGCCGTAATCGCAAGCGTCGCGATCCTGTTTCATCATCTCGATCTTATCCGCGCGGCCATGTGGCTCGCGGCCATCGCAACCATCCTGTCCCCTATTCTACTGATTATGGACCTCGGCCGTCCGCGGCTCTTCCTCAACATGCTGCGCGTTTTCAAGCATCAATCGGCCATGTCGATGGGCGCTTGGATTCTCAGCGGGTTCGGGACTTGTACCGTTCCCGCTTTAATCGCGGTGGAACTGCACTTCCATCACGTTTTCGGCGGGACCATGGGTCAATTGGTGCGAATCGCAGCCGGAATTTTCATATTCGGCTCGGCACTCTTCGGAATGTTACTTGCCACTTACACGGGTGTGCTGATCGGTGCGACCGTTATTCCGGCGTGGTTTTTGCATCGCGTCTTGCTGCCGATTCATTTTGGCACAGCGGGACTCGGTTCGGCCGCGGCGTGGCTGGAATTGATCGGTCATCGGATTCCAGCGCTCAACGCCATCGGGTACTACGCCGCTACGGTTGAGACGGCGCTCCTATTCTGGCTCAGTATCAATAAGCACGGGACTGCTGATCGGGCGATACACGAGCATGGTTCAGGTTGGCTTATCCGTATCGGCGAAATTTTGAACGGGCCCCTTGCACTTATTCTCCGGCTCTTCGGCTTGGTCCCATTTGCGGCAATCTCGTTCTTAATTGGCGCGCTGGTCAGCCGATTCGGTTGGATTGCGGTGGGCAGAGTTTCCGGGGCTGATCCAGAAGCCGTCTTCGCTGCGGAACGGCTATAGCCGGTATCACCACTTGTAGCTGCGGTTGCTAACCGCGGTTTTTCGTTTCGTGAGCTAACACGGTGACACAGCGTCATGACTACAACCAATTGTAGCCGCCTCGCTCTGTCGAGGCGTCCTTCGCATCGTCGGCCACGGATCGTTTCATTTCAACAAAGCGGGGTCGGTACAACCTTCGCTTTACGCCGAGGTCAACGACCTCGGCTACAACCTCGACCGCAGTTGGCCTTCTTCTGACACCTCCCTCCGAGGAGGGATTCTCAATCTGCCCTTGGGTGGCTTGGTGTCGAACGCATTTGCGGTGCTACGGTCCCCCTACCCGAGCAAACCTTATCCGCCCGATCGCATCATCCTAATCGGAGAGGAAAGACATGACTGGCCTCGGACTCCGTTTCGAAAATCGAAATGAGCCTGGTAACCAGTGATTCCATAATCGCCTTTGTTGCGGTAATTGAACAGGCGGGCGTTCTCGCGCTGCGGGTTGCCTTCAGCATCGCATTCCTTGTCTTCTTGTCTGTCGGAGTCTTTATCTTCCGCCGCCGGCACCAATATTTCGATCGCGATCCAAACGTAGAGAACGACTTACCCGCCGTTCGCCACATTCGTCTGGAGCAAATTCTCTTGTTTGGGGCGCTCTGACCCTGGTCCTGATCAGCATCTTGTATCAGGTGTGGCGCGCCTAACATGAACAATTTCATATCCAAAACGCAGATTCAAAACCCTCAGGAGAAATTATTATGAGCGCATTTACTCGTCGCAGTTTCCTCGGAACAGCCGCTGCCGCAGTCGGCAGCTTTGCCGCACTGCAAAAAGTGGTGGGTGCAGACCGAAGCAAGAGTGACCCTGGCCCGTCGAATCACGATCTCGATGGCCAGAACCCGGATTCCATGTGGCCACCAGCCACGGACTCGAAAAGCCTGGTCCAAAACTTCAAGTATCCGTTCTCATTTGCGAACAAGCGGACTTATGAGGGCGGATGGTCGCGTGAGGTGACTATTCGGGAATTGCCCGTCTCCAAGAGCCAGGCGGGCGTAAACATGAGACTCACGGCCGGCGGCGTCCGGGAGTTGCATTGGCATACGTCCGGCGAGTGGGCCATCATGCTGTACGGGACAGCGCGGATTACGGCGATTGACGCGGACGGACGACGGCGAGTTTTCGGAGTCAGAGACCTTGTTGTTGAGTGACGCGATGGCCCATCTACCGCCCGAGGTCCCGGCAAAAAATTTCGGCGTTGGCGAACAGGCGTTGAAGAATGTGCCGAAAGAAGAGCTGTTTATTTTTCAAACGGATGTTCCTGGAGGACTAGAGGCCGATCAGAAATCAGCGGCCGGGGCGCTTGGAAAATCACCGAAAGATTTCGCTTTTCGCACGATGGCAGGGCCGCCGACGAAGCAGACGAAAGGGGGCAATGTGCGCATTGTTGATTCGAGCAATTTCAAGGTCACAACCACGGCGATGGCCATGGTCACGGTTCATCCGGGCGGAATGCGGGAACTGCACTGGCACCCGAACGCCGACGAATGGCAGTACTATATCGCTGGCAAGGGACGAATGACGGTGGTGGCAACAGGCAACAAGGCTCGGACAATGGACTTTCAAGAGGGAGACGTAGGTTACGTGCAGAAGACCTTGCTGCATTATATCGAGAACACAGGCGACACCGATTTGATGTTCCTGGAGATGTTCGGCAAGGTCGATCGTTATCAAGAGTTTTCGTTCTCGGAGTGGCTGGCTCACACGCCGGCGGAACTGGTCATGGCGCACCTGCACATCGATAAGGCAACCTTCGATGCGATTCCCAAGAATGGCGTTTCGGTAACGCCGCTGTAGGAGGAATTCCAAACATAGCAAGGCTATTTGCTCGCCGAAGACCGGTGGCTTCTAGTGTGGTGCTGCGTAAACGAGATATCTCACCGTGGGCTCTTTGAGAGCGTAGCTACAGATTCGTTCTTCCAACTTACGATCTGCCTTTGTTACCGTTCGTGTTTGACGAAGATGTCTCCCCTCGAATTCACTAAAAACATTTCCAGATCCCGATTCGAATCTTTGCTGTCACCAAACGTGCCTTATCGCGAATCT
>QHNB01000125.1 GCA_003217965.1 Verrucomicrobiota bacterium
TTTTTCTGCCGCATCACGCGCCCGCGCCGTTCACCTTGATCGTGCTTATCGCCGTTGTCGTAACGAAAGAGGGACTGTTTCGCTACGTTCTCCGTCTCGGCCAGTCCGTCGAAAGCACGGCCGTCAAAACGGACGCGTGGCATCACCGGGCAGATGCGGTTACCTCGGCGGCGGCATTCATCGGCATTTCCATCGCGCTGATTGGCGGCGAAAAATATCAACGGGCGGATGATTTTGCCGCGCTCTTTGCCTGTGTCATTATCGCTTCCACCGGGCTACGCTTACTTGGTCCGGCCCTGCGCGAAATTCTCGACACTGCGCCGCGGGGCGGCATCACCACAATGGTCCGAAACGCTGCGCTCTCTGTTCCCGGCGTGGTTGATCTCGACAAATGTTTCGTGCGCAAAATGGGTGTCAGCTACTACGTTGACCTGCACGTCCAGGTGGATGGTGCTATTTCTGTACGCGAGGGCCATGAGCTCGCGCATCGGGTCAAGGATGCAATCCGGGCGACGAACTCGCGTATTGCTGACGTGCTCGTGCACATCGAGCCAGCACCATCTCGTTAACACCTGTCCGAAGTCCGTTCAAAGCTCGCGCACCAAGGTGCAGAGGGCATCAGCTAATTTTGTCTTCACCAGAGTGATGCGCTTCGAAAAATCTGCCAATTGCGCGACTGCCTTGGGATTTCGGGCAAGATGAGTGAAAAGACTGGTAAGCTTGGTGCGCTGTGTTTCGACATCGAACAGCACCTCCGGCGGAGCGGGAAATGGCGCCGCTGGCGAATCGCTGATCACGCGCAGGGCCAGCATGGGAACAGCAGAATCGGCAGAAAGACGCGCGATCGTTGCCGTCTCCATATCGATTGCAAGCGCTCCGTGTTCGCGTCCGATTGCATAGCGGTCCGCGGCCGGATCAATCACACGATCAGCTGAGAAAATCTTGCCCGTCACAACTTCATCCAAAATTTCACGAGCACGTTCCATTAACGTTTTGTCCGAAAAATTCTCGGCAATGATGAGATCACATGGCTTTAATTCGTCGCTTGTTCCTCCGCAGAATCCGGTACTTACGATCACGTTTGGCTTGTCGCGGAGAAGAAATTCCATCAATCGCTCCTCACATTTGAGGGAACCAACGCCAGTATGAAGGATGGTGATTTCTTTGCCCGCGATTGATCCCTTGACGACGAAACCATTTCGTTCACGCTGTTCAAGCGACCGAACAAACGCGCTGCTTTCTGCCGGCAACGCGAACATAACTGCAATCATTTCGCTTCGTTGATTTGCACCAGAAGTGAAATTTTCTGGTTGGATCCGGCGTCTCCCGAAATCCCTTCACTTGCTCCGACGCTTTTCACACCCCCGATGAGCGCCAACACGCTTTTGAATTCCGCTACTCGATTCGCCGGCAGCTCGGTCAGCACTTCGATTCGCCCGTTGTCGGGAACGCCTTTGGTCCCGGTTCCATTTAATCGGGCCGCCAGTCTGGTAATTTCATCTGCCACAGCCTGGACGTGTCCTCTTTCGGCAACCACGCTCAGCTCACCAATACCGATCGGTGGCGGCGTTAAGGCCGTGGCGGCCGCTTTTTCCAGTGCCTGGCGCAATTGATCACGCGCCTGAATTTCCAGTGCCGCCCGATTCGGATTCTTCGATTCGTGATGCGCGATATAGAGCAAGCCAAAAAGCACATTCATCGCGACCAGCACTCCAAAAGCCAGGCCGATCTGGCGCGTTAGTCGCCGTCCTCGCGCGGCACCTTCCTCCGACAATTCGCCAAAAACTTCTGCGCGTTCGCTGCGCCTTGCTTGCATTCCAGCGTGGATCCGCCGCGCGACCTCAAGCTCACGTCGCAATTGAGGATCATCCATCAACCGCTCTTCCAGTTCGCGCCGATCTGACTCGGGCAATCTGCCGTCGAGGTAATCGAACAGCTTGTCAGGATTCACCCGAGAAGCGTGCCGCGAAGGTGAGTCCCGCACAATGCACAAAGATGACCGGAACGGTTGCTCTTTCCAGAGCGATCCATAGGGTAAGTCGCTCGTGGCGGATAATCAGCACGAAAACTCGCAGCCGACGGCAAAGCGCCGGCGCCGCGTCTGGATTCTCCTCGTCTTTGCGCTCCTCATCATTTTCCATCGACCCCTTCTGCTGGGCGCCGTCCATTGGTTCGCGGTGCGTTCGGCCGCGAAGCAAAATCTGCGACTGGAATTTCGCGCGGAAGGAAATCTCTTTACGGCGTTGACCATTCGAAATCTTAGGATTTCGCCAACCGGGCCGGCCGCGATTGAATCTGCCGATGCGGAATACCTTCGGGTGGAATACGATCTCATTTCGCTGATCCGCGGCCGCTCTGATTTTCTTGATTCGATTGACCTGCGGAACGCTCGTATCGTAATCGATCCGGCGAAAGTACGCGTGAAAGCCGCGCCGCGCCCGCGCGAGAAAGTGACGTTACCGGCTGTCTTTCCGGAATGGGCGCGCCTAGACAACGTCACTGTCATCATTCGCAACGCGGCGCACGATTTCGTTGCCGAGGAAGTTTCGGTCGACCTCAATCGGCGTGCCGCCGGATCGCTGAATATGACGTTGTTGCAACTTCCGACGGGCGAAGCCTGGACGCGTGTCACCGGTTTGACCGATTACAAAAATCGCAATCTCGTCCTGCGCGATGTTGTTTTAAACGATCGCACGCGATTCAAGTTGGTAAATGTCGATGCCTCGCACATTCGCGAGCACACCATGACGCTGCGCGCAAGCGCGACGCTAGATGACGCACCGGTCGATCTAGAAACGTCTCTGTCGGAACAAGCGCGTTCCCTCTTTATAAAATCACACCTGATTGCCCGCGGCCTGGCGCTTGCTTCGGCCAAAAGACTCGGAATCTTTTCCGATGTCCCGGTCGACGGAGAGGTTGAAAATTTCGCCTTCGATTTCGTCGGTCTGCTGAGCGCGCCAAAAACCTGGGCTATGTCCGGTGGCGGGACGATTCGGAATCTGCAACTGGGTGGCGCCACCTTTGATTCCGCGGCCATGCAAGTTTCGGCCCACGACGGAATCGCGACGATTCAGCCGATCGAGCTGGCGCGAGCCGGGTCCGTCCTCCAACTGCGAGGATCTATTCAGTTGCCCGATCGCGCCGATGATTTGGGACGCAGTCCGGCCACATTCGAAGTCGCGGGAAACGACCTCGACCTCGGGCTGATCACTGCATCAACGCCGAAGCCGGTATCGGGTCACGCGCAAATAAATGGCACGCTCGAGGTTCGCGACGAACAGGTGCATGCAAATTTGAAGATCTCTTCCGGCCCGATCAGTAATGGCCAAATCGGTTTGCAGAAGCTGGAGGCGACGATTATCGCCGCAAAAGATTTGCGATCGCCTTCACCGAATGTGCCGTGGTTCGATCGGCTTCATTCGAACGCAACGCTCGTCGCCGAAGACCTGCAGAATGGCGACCTCGCAGCGGACATGGTGTCTGTGCAACTGGAACAGAGGGGAAATCGGATTTGGCTCAGCAACGCTATTGCTCAGCGCGGGCAGAACCAAATCGCAGCCAATGGCACCCTTATGTTACCAGCCAATACTGGAGATTTTCGGAGCCAGCCCGCCCAAATTGAAGTTTCAATTACCGCCCCGCAGCTTGCCGAGTTTTGGTCTCAACCATCGCCAGATCAGATGACTGGTATGTTTACAGGTTCCGCTATTGTTCGGTGGGACGGTGCCATGGCAAACGGTTGGTTTGCCGCTGATGGGTCGGATTTATGGGTTCGAAATCTGGCTATCCCGCAGCTCAGTACATCTGGCTCGATCTGGCGAAGCAGAGTTTTTCTGAATGATCTGACAGCGAAGCTCAACCAGCGGGATTTCGTCAATGCCCAGGGCACATTCGATTTACGCGGCCAAAGAAATTTTGCTGGAAAGGTTTCCGTCGACATCGCGGACATGAGCACACTCAAGCCGTTGCTCGAAGCCGCCGGTAACAAGACAGAATTAGGTGGCACCTTCGCGCTGAATTGGGAGGGACGCGGCTCGCTCGCGAGAGTTGCTGAGAACGGATCATTAAAACTCACCTGGAGCCGTGGGAGACTCGGCAACATGAAAGAGCTGCAGGCGAATGTCGACGCCTCCTATACACCAGCAGGGCTTGATATCCCGGTCGTTTTTTTCGGCAGCGATAGAATGGATTTCCAGGCGATCGTCTCGGCCAAAGGGGAAAGGCTCGAGATTTCCAAAATTCAGCTCGATCAGGAGAAAGCGAAGTACGCCGCAGGTTATATCTCCATTCCATTCATCTGGAAAAATGTAGGCACGGACGAGCCGGTCTTTCCGGCGGATGGGCAAGTGGCGGCAACATTTCAATCAGAGAATCTTGATCTGAAAAAATTGTTCGATGACTTCGGCGTACCGGCTGCGGCGAACGGTTTTATCAATGTGACAATGCAAGCGGACGGCACCCTGGCCGACTTGCGCGCCCGCCTTGATGTGGATGCCCGGGACCTGCGCAATCCCAAACTGGCCAACGTCGACCCGGCCACGCTGCGCCTTTCGGCTGAGACTAAGCAGAAGACAGTGAACTTCGCTGGACAACTGAAGCAGCCGAAGATCCAACCAGTCGATATCAACGGCTCAGCTCCCTTCGATGCCGGCCAAATCCTGAGGACACGTTCCTTTGATGAAAACACGCCGTTGGAAGCGAAGGTGCGCCTTCCACGCAGCTCAGTGAATTTTCTTCGCCAATTCATTCCGGCGGTGGAGCAACTCGATGGCGATCTTGCCGTCGATGTCGCAATCGGCGGCACAATCGCTCACCCGGTTCTAAGTGGCACTGGAGACATCACCATCAACGTAGCGCGATTTACAAATGCGACCCTGCCCGCCTTGCGCGGATTTCAATCACGTCTCCTTTTTCATGATAACACCCTGACCCTGGAAAGATTTCATGGGGATCTCGCCGGCGGTCCGTTTACCGTGGGAGGGCGCGTTGTTTTCACCAAGCTGACCGAACCGAATCTCGATCTCGATTTGCGAGCGGACAGTATTTTGATCGCACGAAACGATTCCTTGACGGCACGCGCCGATGCCAATTTGAAAGCCACTGGACCAATCACCAGCGCGACGGTCAAAGGCAATGTTGCGCTTACGAACAGTCATTTTCTCAAGGATATTGATTTGATTCCGATCGGTTTGCCGGGACGGCCCGCGCCGCAGCCGATAGAAGATCGGCCCGATTTTTCGATTACCCAGCCCCCCATGCGCGACTGGAAATTCGATGTCGCTATCAAGACCAAAGATCCTTTTTCCATCCGCGGAAATCTCGCCAATGGGGGCGCGATCGCCGATCTCCATCTCGGTGGGACGGGATTGCATCCGGAGTTGAAAGGGACGGTGAAACTCCAAAACGTCGAAGCAACGTTGCCGTTCAGCCGGCTTGAGGTGACGAATGGTTTTTTGTACTTCGATCCGAGCGATTCGTTCAACCCCAAGATTGATTTACAGGGTACCTCATTGATTCGCGATTATACCGTTCGCGTGTATGTCTATGGGCGTTCGCTCGCGCCTGAGGCGGTGTTTACGAGCGAACCGCCCCTGCCGCAGGAAGAAGTTATTTCCTTGCTTGCTACCGGCACGACAAGGCAGGAACTCAGCGGCAATACCAGCGTTCTCGCCGGCCGGGCCGCCACGCTCCTGGTGCAACAGCTCTATCGTAAAATATTCAAGAAAGGTCAGCCTACAGAAAGCAACTCGATCTTCGATCGTTTGCAGGTTGATCTCGGCGGCGTCGATCCGCGCACCGGACATCAACAAGCGACGACGCGGTTCAAGGTGAATGAAAATTGGGTGTTAGTTGGCGACATTGGAGTCGGAGGAGAATTTCGCGGCTTGGTGAAATACCTCATCCGATTCCACTGAGATGCGACGGCACGCATTGCTCCTGGCTCTGGTCGCAACACTTAGCCCGATCGATCTGCGCGGCCAAAGCGCCGTCGATGTCACACCGCCAGAGCAACGTGGTCGCGAGCGGAAGGTGGTCGAGCGGGAACAGAAAAAGCGTGCCGAAAGAACAGACGTTGAGATCCGAGGTGCGACTGCCTTCAAGGAAAATGAACTGCGTACGATCTTAAAGGAGCAAATCGCCACCATCCATGATTTCGGGTTAACGCCGGCCCGCGCCGATGACACCGCCTTTTTCCTCGAACTTTTTTATCGCAAACACGGTTACGCCAAAGTGAATGTCCATTACTCGATCGAGAGCGGATCACGTCTCGTGCTCGACGTGACCGAAGGACCACAAGCTCAGCTCGCGTCGATTAATTTCGTCGGCAATACACATGTCCCCGCCAGCCAACTCTTCGAATATGCCGTCGGTCCGACGCGGGAACGGTACTCGCGGCTGCAAGTCACGTTGCCTTTTGTCGCCGCGGATGTGCAGGAGGGTGCCGATCTGGTTCGTCGCTATTACGTCAATGAAGGCTATCTGGACGCTGTCGTCGATGCTCCGCAATTTCGGTTCAGTGAAAACGGTGCCCGCGTCGACGTAACAATTCCCGTGCACGAGGGCCGGCAATATTTTTTCGGCGAGCTTCGATTTAACGGCAACACCGTTTACGGAGCTCAGGCGTTGCGCGGGCAAATGCTCGACCTGCTCTCCCAACCTTACACCGACCGGCGCGTCGATGACATTTCGCGGCGGTTGCAGGCCTACTTCAAAGCCCGCGGTTATTATGCGGTCAAAGTCGAAGCCGCGGGCGAGCCGGACGAATCCAGCGACGGACACGTTCCGGTGACGGTCACGATCTCGCCCGGCCCGATTTATCGATTTGACGGAGTTTCCATTAAAGGCTTGGAGCGGTTGCGACCCAGCTATATCCGTAACCGGTTTGCCTCCCTCAACGGCAAAACTTACAGCCCGGATATGCTCGATGAAAAATTTCGCGAGCTGATGCGGACCGGGCTTTTCCAGGT
>QHNB01000126.1 GCA_003217965.1 Verrucomicrobiota bacterium
CGGGCCGACGACCAAAAAGTGAATGATTTGCTCGCCCAGATCACAACCAGCCGGATCCAGCAATTTGTGGCCGACGATCGCGGTGATTTGCATCCCTACGGATTGGCTGAGCCGCGGGGAACGGTCACGATTTTTACCGCCGATGATAAGCAGGGCCAGCTCCTGCAAATCGGCGGCGTGCCTGAAAAAACGAAGGACCAGGTTTACGTCCGGTTCACATCGCGAAATTTCGTCTACACATTGCCGAAAAAAATCGAAGAGGTCCTAAATACGAGACCAAACGACCTACGGGATCGGCATCTGGTGCGTTTCGACCAAAACCAGCTTGATCGCATCACAATCGACGCGCCAGGAAAAGACAAGACGGTGCTTGCCCGCAAAGGCGAGGTCTGGACGATCGCTAATCAGAACAATGCAGCCGCCAATACTGGTGAAGTGCGGCGGCTGATTGATCTGATAGCCGGTGAACAAGTCACTAAATTCGTGGAAGACGTCGCATCCGATTTGCCCAAGTACGGACTGGATAAACCTCAGCTCATCCTCACCTTGAGCTCATTCGCCTCGGAGAACACGGCCGAGACCAGCGCGGGCGAACACCCGATGGCGACCATCGCTTTTGGCAGAATCGAGGGCGAAAATGTCTATGCGCGCGTCGGGGATGAGCCCTTTATTGTGACGGCGCGGCGGGCCGTACTCGATAATATGTTTTCCAGTCCGCTACGGTGGCAGGATCTCGCAATCTTCCAGTTCAAGCCGGAGCAAATCCATCGTCTTTCAATTATAACAGACCACGAACGGACGATCGGCCGGGGTCCGAATAATCAGTGGCAGTGGATTGTTGGTAATGGAGCGATGGATACTGCGAATGTCCAGTCGCTGCTCAACACGATCGCGTCTTTACGCGCTGTCCGCTGGGTCGGAAATGACGTCCCGGCGCAGGCCGTTGCAAAACCGCAGTTGACCATCACTTTCACCACCTCACCCGACGACAAGACAATCCATAAACTGATTGTTGGTGGCCCGGCGGGCGATGGCATGTGGCTCGCGCGCACGGACGAACGGGCGGGCACGTTTGTTATTAGTAATCCCGATCTTAACGCGCTGCGACTTCCGCTTGTCCAGACCTCGAGTCCTTCGCCGGCACTAAGCACGCCTTCTGCCTCGCCGCCGCCAAGCGTCTCACCTTCCCGGACGGCGATTGGGTCAATCGCCCCTACCTCACCAACGCCTGAGCGTTAGGGGCTGCCGTTTTTCAACGGTCGGAGACAGCGGCTTTGTCTTCCCGGGCCTGCGCAGACGGCGAGGGATCTCATGAAATTAGTACGGGCGATCGTGAGGTCCCTCGCCCCGAGAAGCCTTCGGGACTCAGGATGACCAACCTTTTCCCGGAACGCTTCCACCTGTCATGTCGAGCGGAGCCGAGACATCTCTAATTATACTGTGAAAAATAGGCTGAGATTGACTCGTTCGCTTCCCGCTCACTCGGCCTACGGCCTGCCCGTCTATGTCGTGGCCTGCCAAGCCACTCCATTCCTCGACTGCGCTTGGAATGACAAAAGCGCTGTAGTGTGTGCGCTGCGGACTGCGCGCGCTGCGCAAAGCTCGTTGCGGTTGTAGCCGCTGCCGACGGCTGCGGCATTTCCGCGGTCAGCGACCGCGGCTACAGGACGAGCCGCTACAGTGCTCGCGCTTCGGCAGTATAAAGAGTAACGATTCCAGCCGTTAGCGGAGTCACGGTTGTGTTTACAAAGCCATTGGCTTCGATCAGATCACACAGCGCGCGATTACTGGGAAAGTTTTCGATCGAAGCGCCAAGATACTGATACGCCGTCTTGTCGCGGGTGAGGACTGCGCAGACTCGAGGCAAAATATAATGGAGGTAAAAACGATAAGCCGCTCGAACTAACGAATTTTGCGGCAGCGAAAAGTCGAGCACGAGCAAATGCCCGCTCTGGGTGAGCACGCGACGCATTTCCAGCAACGCTGCGGTCCAATCCCGCATGTTACGCAATCCAAAAGCGATCGTGACAGCGTCGAAGGATTGGTCGGCGAACGGTAATTGCAACGCGTCGGCCATGATCGTATCGCGCAACCCCTTTCGCTGCGCAATTGCCAGCATGTCGGAGGAAAAATCGACGCCGGTCACTTTCGATGCCGGAAGCTTATTTTTTAATGAAAGGGCAAGATCGCCGCTTCCGGTGGCGACATCGAGAATGCAAGGCGGATTCCACTTGGACACGATCTCTGCTGCTCGCCTTCGCCACAAAAAATCGCAGCCACCGCTTAGCACATGATTCGCCAGATCATAGCGGATAGCCACCCGGTTAAACATCTCCCGAACGGTGTCGGGATCACGCGAGTGCGCAATTTGTTCAGGCCAATTCAATGGCCGGCGTTCGCTCAAGTTGAGCCCGCGCGCAACTAGCCAATTACGGGCAAATCCGCCTGAGGCCGTGGTAAATGACGCGATCAACGATCGCCTCGACCTAGCGTTTTAGAATTGTGCGGATTCCATCATGGGCTCAGACGAACTTTTTTTGCGCGCAGAAGTATGGACATTTATCCGTGCAGCCTCCGACTAAGCAACGTCATATTATCCACCTCGACATGGACTGTTTTTACGCAGCGATTGAGGTGCGGGATCGGCCAGCCCTGCGCGGCAAACCGGTTGGTGTCGGCGGTGCACGTGATCGCCGGGGCGTGCTTACAACTTGCAATTACGAGGCCAGGGCATTTGGTGTGCGTTCGGCCATGCCCACCTTCATGGCGCTTCAGCGCTGTCCTAAGCTCATTGTCTTGCCCACCCGCTTCGACGCTTATCGGAAAGAAGCGACCATTATTCGCGAGTTCCTCTATCGATTTACTCCCCTGGTGGAAACGCTTTCACTCGACGAAGCCTATCTCGACGTCACGGCGCAAACGACCCAGCCGGGTTCGCTCGCTCAAGCAATTCGCGAGCTGATTTTTCGAAAGACAAAATTGACGGCATCGGCCGGAATTGGACCGAACAAACTAGTCGCGAAGATCGCTTCGGAAATTAACAAACCAAATGGCCAATACGAGGTGCAACCGGATCAGATTTCCGATTTCATGGCGCCGCTCCCTGTGCGCAAACTTTGGGGCATTGGCGCAGTGACGGAAGAGAAACTGCGACAGCTCGGCATCCAGAAATGTGCGGATCTTCAATGTTTCGAACGCGCAGAACTTCAGGAGATGTTCGGCAAGTTTGGCTGGGAATTACACGATCTCTGCCGCGGGATCGATCGTCGACCAGTCGAGCCAAACCGGCCTCGCAAATCGCTGAGCAACGAAGAAACATTCACGACAAATCTTGTCACTCTGCCGGAATGCGAAGAAAAGCTGGCCGAACTCTTCGAAGAGCTCGCGGCTGAGTTAGCCCAAAAAGCGCCTACCCGAAATATTCGGAGCATTTTTGTGAAATTGAAGTTCGATGACTTCACACGCACGACAGTCGAGCGCGCCGGCTTTAGCCCGACGCTTTCAAGCTATCGGCAATTACTGGCCGAAGGCTTCGGCCGAGCGGACAAGTCCGTTCGATTAATGGGCGTCGGCGTTCGTTTCAATGAATCGAGAGGAGGTGCAGAGGAGCAGCTCTCGCTTTTGTGAACCAGTATCAGTGTCGTTGCGCTTACTGCGGCTGAACGCTTTTGCGGGCCGACGCCGTTTTGCGAGTCGATTTCGATTTTGGCTGACGGGGTTTTTTGATCACTACTGAGGAAGGAGCTTTAGGGTTCGCGGCTCCAGACGTCGTCGCTGCTGGATACGAATAGTCGAGGGTCAGTTGAACTTGATCTTTTCCGCTACCTACCGCGCCGGAAAAACGTTCCAGTTGCAGAGAGGAGCCAACTTTGCGAAAGGCGAAGAGCTGGTCTCCGCTGCCTGGAGCTTGCTTTGAGTATAATACTTTGAAAGGAGATTCCTGCTTCGGCACCTCCATTGATTTGACCGGCTCCGGACCGAAACCTTTTTCCCAGGCGACTACAGTCATTGCCATTAGATCATTGAGCATGCTGACCTGGTCCGGCGAAGCCGGTGTGCCGCCGACCGACCAGTCATCGGAACGCACCCATGCTCCGCCGATTCTCCGGACGAAGCCGCCGCCAGCTATCTGAATCCTTTCCAAGTTATTAAAGCGCTCGTACTGGAACGTAGCTGAGTAACCGCCGGCCTGTGGCGATATTGTTCCTCTTTCGATTATGCGGCTGGTTCCAAGCGATCGTGAATAAGCCAGACCGCTTGCTAAAGCGAGGGCATCGGCCGGAGTTCCGACGCTAGGAATAGGAGAAGGTACCGGGGCGCTCGCCAAGCTGGGGCTCGGGAGCGGCGCTGAGATAACCCAAGGTGGTTTTGCCGGGGCCCTGTCGTTCCGACTTGGGACGAGGCGGGTTGCCACAATTGCGGCCGCAACGAGTAAGAGCAGAAACGCGACGCAAACAACGCCGTATGTGTCACCACGAACGGAGAGTCGTCGCCTGACTGCGGGTATTCCCATAATTCACGTCAATTAACCTGAATCAAGGGATCGCAAACCAGCCAATTATTTCCGCATTTCGCAAAATCTACGCCGATGGAATGTTGCCGAGACGCACGGATTGGAAACTGTAGCGGCAGGCTCGCCACAGGACTAGTCCGTCCGACTGGCGGACGTTGTCGTCTGCGAGTCACCAATCACAGCCGGCACGGCTACCTCTAAACGAACTGCACTGGCGCGTGTCGACTTCTTCGCGCCGCGAGGATCGCCCAAGGGGCCGATCGCTGCTCCGGACGCGACAGTCCCAATCCAGCGCCTCGAAAGTCGTCCGCTACTCATTGAACTCCTCGATTAAAGATCGATACCCATGACCAGGGCGGCTGGGATATCCTCCCAGCCGCAGCGATGCCAGAATGATCGACCGGAGGCATTATTCTTGGCGACCAGCAGGAGCGCTCGTTTGATTCCTGCCGTACGCAAAGCATTCAAACACTCTTCAACCAAGCGTTTACCCAAGGCCTGGCGTCGATACGCGGGGTCAACGGCCAAATGATAGATCACGCCACGACGACCGTCGTGGCCGCATAGAACAGCGGCAATAATTTTCGTTCCCTCCTGAGCGACCCGGCTCACGCCCGGATTGCGCAAAATGTAGCGTGCGATGTCCTCTTTTGAGTCGCCTTCTGCTATCTCCACGCCTTCGACCCGGTGCCACAGGTCAACTGCGGAATCATAGTCCTCGATCCGAAATTCTCTCGTGGTAATCATTGCTAGCCTTCTGCCTGGCGATTTCAGTGTAGCTGCAAGGTCATGTCCGACAGCCGACTCAAGAAGCGCTTTAACGATTTATTGAACCGGAGCTGATATGATCCAGCTCGCGTGAATAAAGTTCGTTATGGGGAAAACGATCGTGCAGTTCTCTCAAAATGTCGGTGGCCTGTTCCGGCTTTTTATCGCGCAATGCTGCCACCGCCAGCAATAATTTCGCAAACGGCTCGAGATAATAACCATGGAATGCAGTCATCCGAAGCTCTTCGAGGCCTTTTTCACGGTCGATTCTCGACCCGGTAAATCGGAGCAAAACACGTAACGGAGCCGGCTTTAGGCTAAGCAGATAGTTTTCCACTCCCGAGCCGAGGTAGGCATCAAATGCGTTCGGATCGACCGACAAGAGTTTTTCGGCATAGGAGCGGCCCTGTTTTGTATAGCCCAGGGCGGCGAAATTTTGCTTGTTTACTAGCGCGGCGTAATCCGCCCGCAAACCTCGAGTGAGCGTTTTTACAAACAGAGCATTCCCGTCAGCGGGTGATGTCTGAAGGGTGAAATCGGCCAGGCGATCCGCCTGATCGATTTGCTGACTGAAATGCAGCCTCACCTGCGGGTCCGGTTGCAGCTTTTTCCGGGCAGCGAATTGCGCGTCGTTGACGAACAATTCGGATTCGAGCACACCCAAACGCGTTAACTCAGAGAAAAGATCGGCTGCGGCGTCAGACGCGGGTCCTAACGAATCGGCAGGATGGTTCTGCGCCCATTGAGTAAAAATGCGATGAGCCTCGGTGAAATCGAGGTCGTACATCTTGAGCCAGCCCTCGTAAATCTCGCCTGATCGGGAAAGGATCGAGCCGGTCGCAATGATTGGTGAACTGCCCGCGATGATACTCAAAAGAGTAGCGACGAGAATGCGTGTCATAAGTCAAGCATTAGACGAAGGAAACGCGGTTCAAATTGCATTGCGCGTGCTCTCGGGCACTGAAAGCGGGCGATTGCCAAAGGAGAAGCGCATTCAGCAAAGGGTCTTCCCGGCCCCGTTGCAGCAGAAAATGTAAACTACGTGGCCATAGGCCAGCGAGCCTCCAAGCTGTGCGTTTCGAGAATGATGAAGGGCCGTGGTCAAAAAGTTTGGTCTACCTGAATAACTGTCGCTCCGGGAACTATCTGCGCGACGAAATCGACTAAGTCGGCCCGATCATCCGAAATGAAGACCGCAAATCCGTTATCCTCTTCTCTTACCTGGCCGGTACACCGCACGCCCAA
>QHNB01000127.1 GCA_003217965.1 Verrucomicrobiota bacterium
AATACGCGATGGACATCACCTATGGAACGAATTCCGAGTTCGGTTTCGATTACCTGCGCGATAACGGAATGGCGACCACGCGCGAGCAACAGGTACAGCGCGGTTACAATTACGCCATCGTCGACGAAGTCGATTCCATCCTGATCGATGAAGCGCGGACACCGCTAATTATCAGCGGACCGGCTACGATTTCGACCCATCAATACGACAAATGGAAGCCTTTGGTGGAGCAGCTGGTGCGCAAGCAAACCATGCTCTGCAATCGCATCGCCAGTGAAGCGAAGGAAAAATTCGAGGCCGGGGAAATCGAAGAGGGCGGTTTGCTCATGTTCAAGGTCAAGTTGGGTCAGCCGCGGAACAAGCAGCTGTTGCGCATGATGGAAGATCCGGAAAAACGCAAGGCGGTCGATAAGGCCGAGCTCTCCTTTTATCAGGACACGCGCAAAGAAGAACTCTTCGCCTTGAAAGAAGAATTGTTCTTCACCATCGACGAAAAATCGCAGGACGCAGATTTGTCGGAGCAGGGCCGTTCCTTTATGAACCCGGACGACCCGAATGCGTTCGTCCTGCCGGATTTGATCAGCGAGTTCACCGAGATCGATCTCAATCAGACTCTCAGTGACGAACAGCGCGAGAAATTGAAGGCGGAGCGCCAGCAGCATTGCGACGCCCAGGCGGAGCGGATCCATAACATATCGCAGCTGCTCCGCGCTTATTGTTTGTTTGAAAAGGACGTTCAATACGTCGTCGAGGAAAACAAAGTGGTGATCGTAGATGAATTCACTGGGCGCAAAATGCCGGGGCGACGTTGGAGCGACGGGTTGCATCAGGCGGTCGAGGCGAAGGAAGGGGTGCAGATCGATCGCGAGACCCAAACGCTGGCTACGATCACGATTCAAAATTATTTCCGGCTTTACCAAAAACTGGCCGGCATGACGGGAACGGCCGAGACGGAAGCGAACGAGTTTCACGACATCTACAAACTCGACGTGGCGGTTATCCCGACGAATCGACCGGTGGCGCGAAAGGACGCCAACGACCATATCTACAAAACGCGCCGGGAGAAATACAACGCCGTCATTAATGAAATCAAAGAATGCCACGCGAAAACACAGCCGGTCCTGGTCGGCACGGTGAGCGTGGAGGCGAGCGAATTACTTTCACGCATGCTGAAGCGTGAAAAAATTCCGCACAATGTGCTAAACGCGAAATTTCATATGCAAGAGGCGGAGATCGTGGCCCGCGCCGGCCAAGCCGGAACAGTCACGATTTCAACGAATATGGCTGGCCGCGGCACGGACATTAAACTGGGGCCGGGCGTCGCCGATCGAGGTGGACTTTATGTCATCGGGACAGAGCGCCATGAATCGCGCCGCATCGACCGCCAGCTGCGTGGACGTTGTGCGCGACAGGGTGATCCGGGCGCCTCGCGTTTCTACGTCAGTTTCGAGGACGATCTGATGCGGAATTTTGGCGCCGCTGATCGCATGACGAAGATCATGGAGCGTTTCGGTCTCGAAGAAGGGCAGGAACTCGAGCACCCGTGGTTGAATAAATCGGTTGAAACGGCGCAAAAACGAGTCGAGCAGCGCAATTATCTCATTCGCAAACGCACGCTCGACATGGATGACGTGATGAATAATCAACGCGAAGTCGTTTACGGCTATCGCAACGAAGTCATCGACAGCGAGGAGCCGCGCACACTGATTTACGAAGTCATTGACGAAGCGGTGCCGGCCAAAGTTCGCGAGTATCTGGGCAGCGGAAAACCGGATGACGAACCGAACTACACTGGCTTGTTGCAGTGGGTAAACACGACTTTCCCCGTGGGGTTAAATAAAGAGCGTGCACAGTTTGAAAGCCGCGAGCCGGACGGGAACGCGCAGTTTTTGATCGAGAAAATCAAGGAGGCGTACGAGCGGAAATCGTCGCACGAGGAACCAACCGCAGTAAAGAGTCTGGAACGTTACATTATCCTGAACGCGATCGATCGGCTGTGGCAGGAACACCTCTATGCCATGGACGCGTTGCGCGAGGGCGTTTATCTGCGCGCCTATGCGCAAAAGGACCCGCTCGTCGAATATAAGGCGGAGGCTTACGATATGTTCGTTGAGCTGATGGCCAACATTAAAAATGAAGTCCTGCACAATCTCTTCCGCAGCACGTCGAACTTGCAGGCATTCGAGAATTTTCTAGCGACGCTCCCGCAATTTTTGCTGCGCGAAACCGCGCCGGGCGTGGATGGACCGCAAGCCGGGCGGCAGCGAAAGCCCGTCGGAGCGGCCATCTCCGCCGCACACAACGGCGATTCCGATGGCGAGGTCAGACTCGATCTCGCGCCGGTGCGACGCGAGGCGCCCAAAGTGGGGCGGAACGATCCGTGCCCGTGCGGCAGCGGCAAGAAATACAAAAATTGCTGCGGCCGGGTCGCGTAGTTTGCGCTTGAAAAAAACGGCCAACGCGATTGCGTTGGACTCCATGTCTCGCCTGGCTCTGGCCGTTCTTAGCTTTACGATTTTATTGGATTTCGCGGCGGCAGAAGACTTGCCGCTGTATCGACCGGCATTAATCGGCACGTCGCCGGATGCGATCATCAATCGCATCGACACGAAGTTGCTGCTCAAGGCGGGGCAGAAAGATGCTGCCGTCATGTTCAGCGCAGTCGTCGATTCACACGGCGACGTCAAATTGAGTGCGACTTTCCGAGGGACGCCAGATTCAAAACTGCTCGAGCAAGAAGTGCTGCGGGTGCTGAGAGACGCCAAGATGATTCCGGCGGTGCGCAATCATCAACCGATTGCGGTGTTTTATTACGGCACTGTCATTTTCCGAAAAATTAATGAGAAACCGCGTCTACGTATTTTCGCCAATCAGGAACTGAAAGAACTAAGCGGTGAAAACGATTTCATTGGACCACAACTTTGTTTCGGAGGCGATTCGGGCTTTGCTGGTGTGCATTATCCGGAAGATCAGGTAGCGGTACCGGTGACTGGCGAGGTTGACGTTTCTCTCAAGGTCGACGCGAGCGGCAATCTGCAGGAGGAAAAGGTTGCGGCCGAACACCCGCCATTTCTCGGATTCGGCGAGGCCGCGCAGGCTGACATTGCGAACGCGAAATTTATTCCTGCGTTTCGCAACGGCCAGCCCGTAGCCTGCGAGGTTACTCTGCCGCTTTTCTATAGCCCGAAGAGTTGAAGTGCCGGTGATGCAGCAGGCGCTAATGGGCGAAATGATTGGCTCGGATTTTTTTCGTGGTGATCCGTTGCACTGCGCGCGTGAGTTGGTGGGGTGCGAGTTGATTTGGGGTCGATGCGGCGGCGTGGTTGTTGAGACCGAGGCCTACAATGCAATCGGTGATGAAGCATGTCACTGTTTCGTTCGGCCGAGCACACGGGCATTTGTTGAGCGTAATCAGGCCGGTGCGGCTTACATTTATTTGAATTATGGCGTTCACTGGATGTTGAACGTACTCGTTAAAGGAAAGGAGAACGGGTTCGTCCTCATTCGGGCATTGGAACCAACGCGCGGAATCGCGCTCATGAAAAAGCGCCGTGGTATCGATGACGAGAGACAACTTTGCTCCGGCCCGGGTAAACTGACACAGGCACTCGACATCACGATGCGTCATCACGAAATGAATCTTTGCGCGAATGAGCGATTTTGTTTTCGCAAACCGGCTGAGTCAGTTGAAGTGGTAGCGGATCGAAGAATTGGCATCAGAGTTTCAGCCTATTTGCCGTGGAGGTTCACATTTCGCAATAACCAACACGTCAGCGTTCGGCCGAAGCTCTAGTCGAAGCGAACGATTATCGGAATTATTTGCGACGCTCGGGGAGCGCCGCTACAGAAGAAGCGAATGAGTTCGAAAAAGCAGCGCGTATTGCTGGGAATGAGCGGCGGCGTGGATTCCAGTGTCGCTGGTCATTTGCTGCGCGAGCAGGGCTACGACGTTATTGGCGTGACGATGAAGGTCTGGCCGCAGGACTGCATTACTCGGGCGGAGGACAAATGCTGCGGTCCACAAGCGGTGGCGGACGCTCGCGCCGTGGCGCACGTCCTCGGAATTCCCCATTATGTCGTGGATGAAGCCGATCAGTTCGAAAAATTGGTGATCGATTATTTCTCGAGCGAATACCAGGCCGGCCGAACGCCGAATCCGTGCGTCATGTGCAATGAGAAGTTGAAGTTCGGCAATCTTTGGCGAAAAGCGGAAGCGCTCGACTGTGATTTTATTGCCACCGGCCATTACGCGATCATTGAACATCAGGCCGACCGGGCGGTGCTTCGGAAAGGGATCGACCAGGGTAAGGATCAATCCTATTTTTTGTTTAGTTTGCAGCAGGCACAACTGCGACGTGCCCTCACGCCGCTCGGTAAAATGTCGAAGACGGAAATCCGGGCTATCGCGCGGAAGCTAGGGCTAAAAGTCGCGGATAAAGCGGACAGCCAGGAAATTTGTTTCGTGCCTGGGCAGGACTACAAAGCATTTTTGCGATCGCATCTTCCGGAAAGTGAATTTCACCGAGGCGGCGTTTACGATCTCAATGGCCAGTTCCTCGGAACGCATGATGGAATTGAGATGTTCACTATTGGACAGCGCAAAGGACTGCCGGGAGGCTCGGCCCGACCGCGCTATGTTGTTGATCTCGATCCGGAGACAAACCGTGTCATTGTCGGGAGCGCCGAGGATTTGCTGGTGGAAGAATTCGAGATTGATCGCGTGAATTGGGTGAGTCGTGTCGCTACGGACGACCCAATCGAGGCTACGGTTAAGATTCGCTACAATCATCGCGGAACACTGGCAACGCTGTTGCCGCTTTCCGGAAATCGCCTCCGGGTGCGATTGAGCGAAGCGCAAAAGGCGATCACGCCCGGACAGGCGGCCGTCTTTTACGATAATGATGTCGTTCTCGGTGGTGGCTGGATTTGCCGGCAATCAGCGCTGGTCGCGGCGTGAGCCAAGAATTCATTGTTGCCCTCAGCACCTTTCCGGACGCGGAAACGGCGCGGAAAATTTCGCGTGAACTGGTCGAGAACGCGCTGGTTGCCTGCGCCAATCTCGTTCCGGCGGTGGAATCGATCTATTTCTGGAAAGATCAGGTCGAGCAGAGTGCGGAAGTACTAGCGATTTTCAAATTGACCGCAGCACGGTTCGCCGAATTTTCGAGCCGATTGCGCCAATTGCATCCGTATGATGTCCCCGAAATCATTCGGCTGGATGTAGTCGAAGGTTCACCTGATTATTTGCGCTGGATCGGCGAGAGTTGTTCCCGAGTTTGATTCGCCGGCTCGCTTATTCCGGTCATTCCGAACGAACGTGAGGATTCTCGCCTAACTCAGCGAATCCTCTCTTACTGTTTGCTAATTAACCAAAGAGTTGCGCAGCCCCACATTCAGTCACCCGAAGTTCTCATTAATCGTTTGCGGCCCGCCCCGATGAAAATCGCCGCGCCGGTGGCGTTAGCGATCACGGTCACGGCAGTAATTTTCGCGGCGAAAATGAGCGGGCTGGGCACGTCGATAATCGGATAGACAGTAAAGAAAATCGCGAGGAGTGAGACGCTCAGGCCACAGAGTGCAGCGATCCGTAACCAGGCTGGTGCGGGGGAACGAATCGCGGCAGCACCGGCGATTGGGATGACAAAGAGGATCGCGTAAACGATCCCGTAGAAAACATTGGCGGCATTATCGACTAGTTGAAATGCTTCCTGAATTCCGGCGCCGATCTGGCTGGAAATTGCGATGACCAATGTGACGACGCTAACAAAGATGATCGAATTGACCGGCGTCTTATATTTTGGATGCAAACGCGAGAACCAAATCGGCAACAACCGGTCCCAGCCCGCCACCATCGGCAGACGCGAGCTCCCGGTAAGATGGACACTGGTTGAGGAAATCGTGCGCACCGTCATCAGCACAATGCCCATCGACGCGATGGCGCCAGCAATGGGAAAGGAGCGCAGCCCAAGGCGCAACGTTTGCGGCACCGGTCCGATGAGATCGATGGGGTTATTTCCAACGAAGGCCAAGACAGAGCTGGTGCCGAAGATGAACATCAGAGCGATGATGGGAGATGCGATTATGACAGAACGGCCGATATCGCGCGCGGGCGCGCGCGTTTCTCCAGCAAGAATGGCGACGTACTCAAATCCGCTAAGTGCGCCGACGGCGAGTTTGCTGAAGATATTGAAACAATAAAAGATCGACAGGGTGGGGGCAGCGATCTGGAGAGGGTGATATTGCCTGAGTTCGCCGTGGACCAAGCCAATGAAGGGTAACGCAATGAGAGCGCCGTAAACCAAGAACATGGCGAACGCGCCGATGTTGTGGACCCATTTGCCTAAGGACAAGCCGCGGAGCCCAGCCCAGCCCAGCCCCGCGACGAGCGCGCAGCTGATCAACGACACGCACCATTTGCTGTTTGGCATCCAAGAAGCGCCTTCGCCGATGGCGTAGGAGATGTTGGTTGTGACGAACATCCCGCCCAAGGCAATGACGGTGATAGACAGCAGCCAGAGATTCCACGCGACCATGAAACCAGCGAACTCGTTCAAGCCGAGTTTGGCCCACTGGTAAAGACCGCCCTCGAGCGGCATGAGCCGATTCAAGTAAATGACGACGGCTGCTTGCGGAATGTAAAAAAGCAAAATGGCGAGCAACCAAAAGAAGAGATGTGACGAGCCGAGCT
>QHNB01000341.1 GCA_003217965.1 Verrucomicrobiota bacterium
TGTCTTTCTCCTCACTTCCTTCTCCATGGAATTTGTCCGCCCAGAACTGACGAGGTTCTTTCGCGTCCGGCCCAGGACCGCGACTGGTCACCGTGATAACGACTGACTTCGCCGGAGTCGCCGTCTGGAAATAGCATTGCGAAATAGCAAAACCAGCTTCCGTGCGCGCGCTCGTCACCGCCTGTTTTGCAGGTTCGCCAGTGGCCGATTCGATTTCACTGCTCGTGAGCAATTTATCCGCCTGGACCTTCATTCCCGAGTCGGTCACGGCTGACGCCGTGTTGCTTTTTTTCGATCGCTGCGGACGCGCAGGGTCGGCGTTCAGGGAAGCATTTTTTCGGCAGCTCAAGAAAGCCAAAGACCAAATCAAGAGAATGACAGCTCGCATCAGACGATCCTCGAAGCTACCCCCGCTCCGGCATGACATGCAACTTCATCGGCGCGACTTTCCTGCAGCCGATTACCGACCTCATTGCAGCGATGGGAATGCTGCACAGGTTTTTGTCGACTCGACCTGCAGCCACAGCCCCAGGATTTTTCGATTAAGTTTTAACGGCGAACCGTTAAGGCGGTATTCACCGAGAAAGTTCTTTATCCCGATATGCTTCGCTCGAAAGGCGAACTCAAACTCCTAAAATAGCCATGCATAAAAATTCTTCTGCCACATCCGCGTTCTTCAATCCGCGGATCTCCCTTGCGTTTCTCCTTTGTTCCCTCGGCCTTTACATCGGGATGCTGAGCTTTGCAGCCAATCCACCGTCCGGGACAATTTCCGCTACCACGACAACCGCTCTGACCTGGGTGGGAACGGCCACCGGGACAGGCGACGTCGCCGGCGAGTCGAGCTGCGTTGAAGGGGTCACTTGCGACACCTTCACCTTGACGGTCGATCCAACCAGTGACTGGACGGGCAAACGCGTGGAAGTGCGAATTCAGCAGGCAGCCTCTTACGACGATACCGATCTTGTTATTCATAAGGGCGATAACAACGGACCGATCGTCGCTACTTCCGGCAACGGCGCAGGGATTACTGAAGTTGGCTATATCACTCCGAGCACCGACGGCACGGGCGTTTTCAGCGTTCACGTCATCTATTTCACGACAGTCGCGGGCGACCAGTATCACGGTTCCGCTACCGTTGTGCCTCTCACTCCAATCCCTCCTCCAGCGGCAACGGTTGATACGACCAACAAGATTGGGTACGAGAATTTCGAGGCGCCGGGTCTGATTACGCCAGTCACAGTCACGACCGGGCCGACAGTCGAGTGGATGGGCCGCAGTGCAGGTGAACCATCTATCGGAGTAAATTGGAAATCGCTTAACTCAGCGAATGGCGTCACTAATTTCCAATCCGACCTCGAGACGTTATTTATCAATTTCAGCGACAGTTCAGCCAATGGCGGCGGTGCTACGGCTACATGGGCAAATCGCCCAGGACCGACCCAAGTCGTGATCGATTCGGATCCGATAGGTTTTCCGGGCCACTTGGATCGGGCATCGATCATGAGACCATCGGTGGCGGACCGTATCACGCTCCACTTGTCGGGACTCCTGCTTACGCCGACGCAGTCTATTATTGCTCACAAGATCTGGTCGCGGCGTTTTGCCTGCGCAGTGATGACGGCGGAGTGACCTGGGGGCCTCCTGTCCAAACCTATACGACCGAGTGTGGTGGACTGCACGGACACGTGAAAGTCTCGCCCGCAGACGGTACGGTTTACCTTCCGAATAAAGATTGCAGCGGAAACGAAGCGGCCGTCGTTTCAGAAAATAACGGCATTAGCTGGAGCGTCCGGCCGGTGAGCAACCCGAGCATTCAGCCCGGGCCGAGCCAGAGCGATCCTGCTATTGCAGTCGATGCCAATGGGCGCGTCTACTTCGCCATGGCAGCTAATGACTCATCAGCTGTTGTCAGCTACTCCGACGATCATGGCAATACTTGGAACAACATCGTTAGCGTAAGCTCGGCTCTCGGATTGCAGAATATCCGCTACCCGACAGCAACTGCGGGTGATGCGGGGCGTGCTGCGATCGCATTCCTCGGAACGACGACCGCCGGCGACGCCAACTCCGCCACCTTTAACGGAATCTGGCATCTCTACGTCACTCACACGTTTGACGGCGGACTCACTTGGGTCACAACGGATACCACACCGAACATGCCGGTTCAGCGGGGCAACATTTGGACCGGCGGCGGCGCCAACATAGGTCGCAACCTGCTTGATTTTTTTGACGTAGCGATTGACAAAAAAGGGCGCGTCCAAGTCGGATATGCCAATGGCTGCGCAGGGGGTAACTGCGCCCAATCGGCGGCAACCGCAACCGGCAATGCCTACAGCGCGACGGCTACGATCGCCCGGCAATCCAGCGGAAAACGCCTTCTCGCAGCATCCGATGCCGTATCCAAAACAAGGACGGCTCCGGGAATGCCTTTTGTAACTCAGCGACGCATCGGCAATGTCGTTCACCTCGCGTGGTCCGAGGCGGATAGCGGGAGCTCCGCAGTTAAGACTTACCAGATTTTACGAGGCACAGCGAGTGGCGCCGAGACGCTATTAACCACGGTAAACGCACCTCAAACGCGATTTGATGACCTGTCGGCGACAGACACAACCAAGACGTACTTTTATAAGGTAGTCGCCACGAATCGTATTGGATCGTCGGCACCCAACAATGAGATCTCGGCACCGTTCGTCGGAGATACCTGCAACGGCGTCATTATTCACCAGAACGATCCAGCCCACCCTGAAGCAGCAGCGGCAGGGGCGGCGCAGATTCCACAACTGTTGATCGACTATGTGTCCGTGGGTGAACCGTACCTTAACGGCGCCAACCAGCTCATGTTCAAGATGAAGGTAAGTGATCTAAGCGCGCTGCCGGCCAACAGTCGATGGAGAATGGTTTGGGACTCTTTCGCTTCTCCAGGCCAGCAGTTCTATGTCGGAATGACGACTGACTCCTCCAGTACGCCTACGTTCGAGTACGGAACGATC
Source organism: Verrucomicrobiota bacterium (assembly GCA_003217965.1). Taxonomy (GTDB): domain Bacteria; phylum Verrucomicrobiota; class Verrucomicrobiia; order Chthoniobacterales; family UBA10450; genus AV69. The sequence continues at coordinate 2,994 of QHNB01000341.1, forward strand.
GCGACGGCTGTTGTTGGCTTAGTTGTCGGAGTCCCGCAGGAGACGAAGGTTGGGACACCCGACCCAGCAACCAATTATAAGGTTGATGGCACCATTACCATCTTTGTGCCCAAAGCTGCCGTAGGCAACCCGCAACTGGGCGACCTGCTCGGCGCAGTCAATGGTCGAACGTTTGCTGATAACACGACATTTGAGCGGTCAACCCAGTTGATCGACCACACGTTCGTCAAAGCGCAAACTGACACGAGCTATCCGGCGGCTACGTACACGATTGCCGGGAATAACGTTTGTGCGCCAGCTCCACCTCCTACACCCACACCCACTCCCAAGCCGAAGCACTCGCCGCACTAAATCGACGAACGATACCTGCCGTTTGTTATCGTCGGTCTCGTCGCGCTGCTTTCTATCGCCGCTGGTGCTGTGCTTTATCACGCAAAGCGGCTGCCAGCTCCCGGCGCTCCGAAACAAACCTCCCTTAAAGAAGCAACGGAAGGGGGGCACATTCTGGGATCCCCTGACGCGCCCGTCACCTTGGAAGAATTTGGTGATTATGAATGTCCTCCTTGCGGGAGCCTGGCTGCTCCCCTTAACCAACTTGAGCACGATTATCGTCCACGTTTGCGGATGATCTTCCGCAATTTTCCTCTCGTTAACCATCCGCACGCGCGCGATGCTGCTTGCGCGGCGGAAGCTGCTGGCCTGCAAGGGAAATTCTGGGAGATGCACGATCTGCTTTACAAAGAACAGTCAGCCTGGAGCAGAGCGACCGATGCCCGCGCTCTGTTTAGTGCCTATGCCGGAACGCTCGGGCTCGATTTAGCCCGTTTCGAAAAAGATCGGGAGGGCGATCAAGTTAAAGAACGGATCGCCGCCGATGAAAAGCGCGCCAGTGCTCTTGGGGTTAAGACGACGCCTTCCGTTTTTATTAACAACCGACCTATTCCTCCTGCTGCTCTCCATCCCTTCGCCTTGCGCGCGACGGTCGACGCAGCAACCAAACCCGCTGTGACTCCGTAACATGAGTTCTAGGCGAAGCGGTTCAGCTGCGACAGCCGCAAATACGTTCTCCTCCCGTAGCTCGGTTATCTTGTACGCAATTGCCGCAGTTATCTCACTCATTGGCCTGGCCGATGCCATTTATCTGTCTGTTCAGGCTTTAACTGGCGAGACATTGGTGTGCGGCGGATCCCCGGATTGTTTCCGAGTTTTGGGGAGCTCTTACGCCCGCATCGGCGGAATTCCGATCGCCCTGTTTGGAGCTTTGGCCTACTTCACCGCCTTCAGCTTCGCGACTTTCGCCGCTTTCGGTTACAGCCGGGCTCGAACTTTATTTTCTGCGATGGTGGGACTGATGTTTGCGGTGACGCTCTGGCTTCTGGCTGTTCAGGCATTCATCCTGCACGCTTTTTGTCGATTCTGTCTCCTCTCGGCGGCGGTGACGTTTCTCCTCGCTGGATTGGTTGTTGCTCGACCGCGTCCCAGCTGAACGGATCAACTCGAAACTGCTGGGATCGAAAAGATGTGCGGCTCCGAGCAAAGATGGGTTTCGATCGTGAGGTGGACGAGTTCTTCGTGTTCGCGCAATCGTTCTTGATAGGTTTCACAAGACTTCGGCTCGTGTGCTACCAGCGACACGATCGCCGCAAATTTCCCGGCCCCCACTTGCCACACATGCAAGTCGGTCACGACTGAATCACCATCGCTCTGGATCGCCTTGCGAATTTCGTCAGGTAAATCGGATGACACAGGAATGCGATCGAGCAGAATACCGCTGGTGTCGCGCAGAAGATTATAGGCCCAGGAAAACACCACGGCACTGCCAACAATTCCGACCACGGGATCGAGCCAGGTCCAGCCGAAAATGAGCATGATGATGATGCGGATCGTCTTTGAGTAGAAAAGCTGAGACCAGGTTTACGCAGAGTCCCAGGGCCGCGATCCCGATCGCTTCATTGAAATGAATCGACAGCGGCACAAAGATCCGGTGCACAGATTCGCCAGCCATCAGGAGCGCGACCACCGAGAGCACGACAGCACTGGCGAAGCCACCGAGGACGCCAATTTTTCCCGTGCCGAAACTGAAGTGCAGATCGGAAGCGTGACGCTTGGTAAAATAATAGGCGGCAGCGGTGATTAAAAAGGCGGTCACATGGGTGCTCATGTGCCAGCCGTCTGCAAGCAGGGCCATCGAATGCGAGAGCAGCCCAACCGTAATTTCCAACACCATCATCGTGCCGGTGATGGCGATCACGATCCGCGTCCGGCGTTCGCCTCGGGTAAAATCGTGCACAAAATTGTGTGAATGCCGGAACTGGGAATGATCCGAGCGATGCATGGACTAATCTTAGCTGGAACAGGCCAGTTTCAAACAACGAGGAAGGAGAATTATGCTTCACCTAATCTGGTACATTCTTGTTGGTTTCATTGCCGGCGCGATTGCGAAAACGGTCATGCATGTGCATATGACCCTCTTTTGGACGATCATCCTCGGGATCATCGGCTCGATTATAGGCGGAGCGGTCACGCATATGTTTTCGCGCCCTGTCAACGCCCGCTTTCATCCCGCTGGGCTGATTTTTTCTACGCTTGGTGCAATCCTGGTGCTGTTCCTCTGCTACAAATTAAGAATCCGCTTCCCACATGTCTAACCGCAGCCGGTGAAGTGAGGCTGAGCCTGAAAAGGTTATGCGAAAGATTGTAGCAATCGCATCTTGTCGCAAAACATAATACGCCGACGCCGCAGGAACGCCTCGACAGAGCGAGGCGGTTACAACTTAGCCACGGCGTCGCCAAAACCTCAATTTCCCGCCTGCTTCTCAGACACTTGCCGATTTCACGCGCCGCGCGTTGATCAACGCTCCGACTCGGCGAAGCTGCGTAACAATCTGGCTGAGCGTCCGGCCCAAAGTCGCTTGTAAAGTGTGATGGCGGAAAGAGATCCAAAACGATTCATTTTCCGGCCGAATCAGCACATCGGACGAAAAATGACGACATTGGATCATCCATTTTACCTCGGTCATCGGAAATGGACCAACCGCACGCTCACCATGCGCGCTAAGATAATATCGTGAGTCGGGCGTTTTTTCTGCAGCACGAAACAATGGTTCAATCCGTTGCGACACTTCGCGACAGAAGATTCCCGCTGCATTTTTTAGCAGCGTCAAAGGCAATCGATGTAACACCATGCTCCCGCTTCATTGATGAGCACAATCCGAGCCGGCAAGACAAGTTCGTGTGGTCGGCGCAAGTGACGGTGGATCAGGATTTTTGTATATCCGCTGCGAATTGCGGGCATTTACCGATTTCTCCGATCCACCGGCGCGGTGTCGATAGCGGACCGAGCTCGTTAGATGCAAGCGCAGCGATGCACTACCAATCGAGCGTTGCCGAAATCATGCAGAATTAAGCAAGTCGCCCCATCCGAAATGCTCCGAAGCCTCGCGCACGGGCTTGTTTCGACAAAACGCTCTTGACCAGTAAGCGATTGGGACGCATTCTGTCCAGCAAGGGAATGGAAGGAAGCGCTGTAGTTGCCGTTGCGGCATCTGTTTTTGTCACGGTGTCGGC